>JABMQW010000091.1 GCA_013203115.1 Fidelibacterota bacterium | reverse complement strand
GTAGATACGGCCCTGATCACTTTTATTCAAACTGTTTACGGACCATTATCGCCGGTTGTACCCGAATTCACAAGTAACCTACGCGCTGGAAAATATCCCCTGACTATTGCTTTCCACGATGAATCCAGCGGAAATACCGGTTGGTGGCAGTGGGATTTCGGTGATGGCAATTATGCAATCAGCCAGAATCCGATCCACACCTATCATAATCCCGGTGTTTATCCGGTCCGATTAACAGTACATGATAGTAACGGTTTAGCGTTAACAGTTGTAAAAACTAATTATATTATAGTTACAACGGGAGATCTATCTTCACTAGGCGATATTAATAATGACAATATCATCAATCAATTGGATATAATAATATGCATACAATTAATATTCCAATTAATAGAACCAAGCCCAGAGCAATTTCTGGCGGCTGATGTGAATAATGATTTAAAGATTAATCTCTTAGACCTGCTAATAATAGGTGATAGATTATTGGGAGATTGATTGATTCTGACTATAATATGGCACCTGAATTATTGCAGGTATTAAATTGCTAAAATCATGAATATTAATTAAACTAATCAACGGTAATGGAGCAGGATTCGGAGTTTGCGTAAATATCTCATGACATACTTATATGGAGTAAACAAATGGAATTGGATTATCTTGATGATCCTGAGTTTCAGGAACTTATCCGACAGTACGTACAATATTTGACTGATGCCTTTTCTGAAGTAAAAGAATATTTGAATCAAGCAAATTTTCTGAAAATTCAAAAATTCGGACATAATTTAAAGGGCAGTGGTGGTGGATACGGCTTGATGGGAATCAGTGAGATTGGCCAGCAAATCGAAGAAGCTTCCAAAGCGCAGAACAAAAGCTTTATATCCGAACTGTTCATTCAATTTGAGGTAGAACTTAAAGCGGCTCAAAAGAAATATCCCACTGAATAAGAGACGCCGATACAGCAAGCGCCAATCCTAACCCTAATCCCTTGAATTTCCGTTGGTAGCCATCGCTATCCTGGACAAATAATTCAAATAAATTATTGACTTGGGACTTGGTCATACCAACTCCGGTATCCATAATAGAACATTCGATACTATTTTCCAGGTCCGACACATTGATTGTAATTCCACCCTTATTGGTATATTTTATGGCATTATCAATAATGTGAGTTATGGCCTGCATAACTGTGTACCTATCAGCCCATACCATTGATGCAGCAGAAGTAATATTAACCTGCAATTTCAAATCTTTGGCTTCGATTTGGGATTGGATAATATCAAGTATTTCTTCCAGTAATTCCTTTAGGTCGAAAAGTACTGGCGAAAGTCTGAATTTTTCGGTGCTAATAACAGTTAAGTCGCTCATTTCCTGGACCGTCCGCATTAACAAATCACTACTTTGATGAATCGAATCCAACAATTTTTTTTGATCAGTATTGATATATTCTGAAAGTTGCTGCTCCAACATTTCAATAAAACCCAGGATGGAGTTAAGCGGTGTCAGTATTTCATAAGATATATTTGATAAAAATACAGTCTTTTCATGTTCAGATTTCTGTTTTGCTTCCAGATTTTCAATAATCTGGTCCTGTTGGTGCTTTTCATCAGTCACATCGCGAATTACCGCCAGGATTTCATTCTTACCACTTGATACTAATCGGGCTTCGAATATCTGAGCTTCCTTCTTATCCGAAAGAGAAAAATTTATTTTCCTTCCGCTGGATTCCTTAACGACTTGTTTGATACTTGTTAAATACAAATCAGCCATTTTAGATGGAAGGCGGTCCCTCAAATTCTCACCTACCAGACCGTTTAAATTTTTATTTAATTCTTGATTTGAAGAAGGAAAGCTATCAAGTGCATTGCCGTTTATATCAATACGCAATATGAGATCGGGAATTGCTTCCAATAAAGCCTTATTTTGAATCTCAGACTTACTGAGCGCCTGGAGTGCATGTGCTTTTTCGGTGATATCAGTCGCCACTAAAATGGCACCATTGATTGTTCCTTCAGTATCGGTTAACGGCGCCAGTGAAAAATCGATTTCCACCTTTGCTAAATTACTCCTGATTATACTCAAGTCAATTCCGGAAAAAGATTTTCCCTGGTATACCATCCCCAAATATTTTGTAAGAGGGTCACTTTTAACAGCTCGCAGGATTGGAAGTGGTTGATTGATAACATCCTTTTCAACCCAGCCAAATATTGTTTCAGAAGCTGGATTCCAAAGTTTGACACGCCAGCTTTCACCCAGAATAATAATTGCCAATGGTGCGCCCAAAATCAATGCCTGGTAGGTTTGATTAGTCTTTCTAAGCGCTTCTTGAGCCCGATTTCGCTCCGTGATATCTTCTAATAATGATAAGACAAACAAACGCTTCCGCCTGCGATCATTAATTGGAGTATTGAACCAATTAATGATCACCTGCCCCCCATCCTTGACCGAACATTCATTTTGATAATTATGGGGTGAATTGTTTATCTGAAATAATTCCATGAACTGTTGAAAGACATAAATATCATTTTCAGTCAATAAAATCTTTAAAAAATCGCGCCCGATTATTTCATTTCTTGACCATCCGAAAATACGTTCAGCAGCCCGGTTCCATTCTAAAATACGGGTAGCATTACCTTTAATTTCCCATATGATCAACGCTAATGGCGAATTGGTGACGCTGGCCGAAAGGATATCCTTCATTAAAAGACTTAATGGTTGCGCCCGTTGTTCGCCCAAGTCAGGAACAACCAAGTTTTTTTGAAACGCTAATACAATATCAATCAACTCAGCGGGCGAATTTCGGGACAATTGTGACCGGGTAAATTTTTTCATGATTGCGATTTCATAATTATTTATACTTAATGGTAGCAAGATCGCATTTCAATTAGTAATCAACGATCAGATTGCAACTATACTCCAAGGATAAAGTTATACACTCAAACTTTTAATTGCCAACCAGAGATAAAAAATCCCGGTAATTTTAATAACCAGGATTTTTATTAGTAATGTCAGTCTGTAACTGAAATTTGGTGGATTATTTTAATTTACTCAACTTTTTCTGTGCGGATTTGCCACTCTTTGACTCGGGATAATTTTCTGCAATTATAGTAAGCATCTCCTTCATCTTTGCCTTATCCTTTAAACGCTTATCATACAGAACGACACATTTATCCAGAGCGGCCAATGCATTTTTGGAGTCCGGATAAGATTCATAAATGCTAAAATACTCTTTCACCGCATCACGATACTTTTTATCTGATTCATAGATTTTACCACAACGCTCCAGCGCTTCAATTGCTTCCGGTGACTGGGCATAAAGTTGTACCACATAATGATAAGTATTAATTGCCTTTGTCTGTTGATTCAATTCTTTGATCTGTATCTCTCCTAAACGCATCAGGCTTAGGGCCGCAGCACTATTCATTGGATAAGTATCGGCATAGGTCTGATACTCTTCTGTTGCCTGTACCCAATCCTTTAGCTGAGTGTCGGCGATCTGAGCCATCCTTAATTGAGCTTCTGCCGCCAATGTATCGGCCGGAAACCGTAAAAGGAATTCCCGAAATGTCGTAATGGCTGCATCATATTCATTAAATTGTTCCGCCTGGATCACACCACTGTTATACAGCACATGTGCCAGATCCCGGCTGCGTGGATACATCGTTAAAATCTTTCGATAGTGGAGAAAACAGGTATGGTATTTCTCATTTTGTAATTCTTCTTCGCCTAACCCTAGTAATACTGAACTAACAAGTTTGCTACTGGGGAATAAACGTAAAAATTCCATAGCTTCACGCACGTAGATCAGATTTATGGCTTCCTTATCAATAGTGCTAATAGTTGTTAAAAAGGCGATATATCGATCAGCGATATCCTCACCGGCATTATTTATATTATTAAGTAGTCCCAACAACAAATCAGATTCATCCTTGTAATCTTTTTCATTGCTGAAAAGATCAATTCCGGTCTGGTGAATCGTGTCCCAACTAGACGATCCTGGATACAAATACAGGAATTTAAAAAGCGCAACTGTTACTTCGTCCCAGTTAGATTTTAATAGATGGGCATTAATAATAAAATTTTGAATGATGTCAGAATGGGCATCAGGGAAATAGGCCGCTAAATAGCGATCATACTCAGCAAATTTAAATTGGTTTATGTCTTCCTTTGACCCAAGCATACCAAAGATACCACCACCGGATTTGGCTTCTTCTTGGTCCAATTCTTGTAAATAATTAAAAAAGGTTTCTTCCAGAGCTTCTTTAGTAAATACTTCCTCCATCACCTCCGCTGGAATTAAATCAAGCAGAGATACGGCTTCCGGTTCGGTTGTTGCTTGCTCAGGCGTATCGGCGATCGTTTCCGGTTCCGGTTCGGTTGCTATTTTCTCAGGCGTATCAGCGATCGGTTCTGGTTCTGTTTCATCGGCAGCGCTTTTTTCTGGTAATGAGCCAGCCGATTGATTATCTATGGTATCCTGGGGTACATCAGATACCAAATTATCAGATACCGATTCATTCGTGTCAGAAATTGAATCCTCTGAATAGACAGCCGGAGATGATAATGTATCTTGAGCTATACTAATTGTAAAACAGAGGACTAGATAAGTGATTATAATACTTTTATGCATCAGGATATAATCCTTTTTTATTAATTATGGTCTAGTATTTACCAAGCTATTTCACCAGTAGAAATTAGGCTGAATTATTAAGAAATGGAAAAATATTCGGGAAAATATTCTATTCACCACCGGTCGATTTTATTATTCCATCCGGTAACGCTTTCGGACTGGTTTCAAAACCTTCCATGCGCATTCCAATCCCTGAGGAAAAATAACCCTATCACCCGGGCCGAACCTGATGGTTTCTTCAGATGTTTTGACTTTAAACCTTACCTTCCAAGATATAGCAGGTTTCCTTCGAATCATATTTCCAGGTAAAAGTTGAAATCTGACAAGTCCATATTGGTCATGCTAATATTCCTTTTCATCCTGTTACAAAAATCTGATTTCAATTTTTATAATTTCAATTCTTTTAGCCAGGATTAATAAACGTTGTTGCTATTAATTATTATTGAAACCAGAATTAAAACATCCAAAACATTTATCGTACCGTCCCGGTTCACATCGGCAACATGTCGTTGTATTGCACTGGGCTCAAAACGATGTAGAATTATATCGACCAGTATCACTATATCAAATACATCAAAAGACTGATCAAAATTGAGATCACCATAAAGGTAATCGAATGAATTACCGTCTACCAGCTTAATGTCGTCTAGCGCCGCTTCAACTAAGGAGCCACCTCCAGCATCTTCAGCAATAAAACGAATCCAGATTTGGCTGGTTTGACCTACATATTGATTGATTAAAAATTGGTGATAAGTCCATTGCGCAGCGGATTCCATTGTATTTTCCAAATCAGTCCAGGTAACTCCATCCACTGATATCTGAACCAGCCAGGTATCTGCGCCGGGGGTATCACCGGTATTATTAGTATACCAGCGCCAGTAAGTCAGTACCGGATCCAGATTGATGGTTAAATCAATCGGCGGTGAAATCAGAGTCGTACGTCCCCCATCAACATCATTATCACCGGCATTACTCCCATTAAAACTCGCATTACCGGTTACAAAACATTTAATCCCCACCGGACTATGATCATCCTCGGGCTGTACCGGCAGACCATTGGTGAAAGTTCCGATTGGGTCCACCTGTTCCCAAATTCCGGTGGTAGCGTCATCACTGGTAACTCCTAACACCCAATCGTTGCTGATTTCAACCTGATCTTCAAATATATTTTGAAAATCAAATAAACTGCCTACGAGATAAAAATAAGTCCTATCAGGGGCGGAATCGGGGGCATACAGCTCAGTAGCAACCTCATCTAAAGCATGAATATAGTAACGAACAATTGATCCCGTAGGTTGAGGAGGAATCTGGGCTGCAAAATTGCCACTACCCAAGTCAGTCATTGTAACAACATTGGCAACATCATTGATGATGTAAATCATCTCAGCCGTGACAATATCCCCGTAAATCGATGAGATTACAGCCTCTATCGTGACATTATTCTGGGTATCCATTGTATTCGGCACTGGTGTATGGGCAATTCCAAACTCCGGAATCGGTGAACTGACATTATGCTGGTCAAAAGCATCTGTAATTTCTATAAAGTTTGGTGTTCCATTCAGTAAAGTACCGTCATTATCATCAACAATCAGAATTTCAGTCAATAATTCAGGTACGGTATACGGCCTTCCAAACATAGCCCAGCGGAAAAGGGTATCGGAATGAGCTACTGCCAATGTCATATCACCGAAACTGACAATAAAATTCTGGCGCATTTTCCACAATGCTCCCATGGATATCTCACCGAGACAGTGTACTTGACCATTACATTCCGGTGCCGGCCACTGACGCATATTTTCGCCATTGCGAAGACAATTTCCCGGAGTCCCGAAAAAACCATCACCCATGCAACTGGTATTCAAAATGGTCATGGCGGCATAGTCACTGAATCCTTCACCCATTCCGGATACGTAGGGTGATGAAAAAGGTGAATAGGCGAATTGGGTCAAACCATGTTGATATTCATGGAAAATCACATCAGCCATTTGATCGGTTGCCGAACAACCACCACCGGCGGAAAACATGTTGATCCCGAAACCGTCCCAATAGGCATTACAGGGCCAAAGATTATCTTCCGAACCGATATTAACTACTGCCGGCATACTGTAATTGGCGCCGGGAAAATTATTATCAAGGTACAGCATCCAATCGTGTACGCGATTACCGTGGTAATAAGTATCGCGTTCACCGGCAATGGAATTCAGATCGTTGAAATGAACATTAAATGTATCACCCGGTGTAACCATCGTGATAATCCGGGCATCGGTGACATTCCGGGCATCAATGTCAATAAATGAACCGGCAAATTCAACGGTAACTTGCCGCGTTGTATTTCCCGCTTCGATTACATAATAACCATTGCCATCGGTCAAGACTTCACCAACACCAGCTACCTGCACACTTAAATTACGTAGCGGTCGCAGGGTTGGTGTACCATAAGGTAAATCTTTTACCATTCCAGTCACTCGTCCGGATATTGTACTTTCTTCCACGCGATCGAATAGCGAAAGCAGATCACCATTATGGGCGTCTATCCAAATCTCATAATTACTGACCGAACGCTCAAATCGGGTGGGGTCATCGTGATGCACAAATAAACCCATTCGCCAGGCGAGTCGATACTGTAAATTTTCATCCTGCATGACATAGATAAATAATTCCGGAGCTTCCACAACCCGATCATTATTATCAGAATAAAATTCGGTAATAAACTGAGCGGTTTGTAGCGCGGTTTGCGCATCGACCGATGGATTCGGATCGAGCGATATGGCCGGGAAAACGGTTGCTCCGGTCATGATCAATTTCTCAAATGAACGAAATCGAAAATCAATCCGGGACTGATATACCGGGATCGAATGGTATGTTTGCCGGTAGATCAAATAGTTAATCTTACCTATCCGTTGATTTACCTCTAGTTTGATATCTGCCGGATCAACCCGGTAAACTTCCGGATAATTCGTTATCCAGGCTTCGGCCAGTGCCGGATAATCACGGAAACTGCTGCTATTTGATAATGCTGGCTTGTCAACCAAAATACTTGTGGCGGAGCCTGTTTGATAATCGATAACTGCAATTGCATTCGCGCCAAAAACAGCCTCAACAACTGAATCCGATACGGGCTGAATGGACTGTCTTGTTTCCTGATTAGTAGAGCTTACTGTCTGGAATAACAGGAGCATAAATATGTTTAATGTAAAAATTTGTCTTCGTTGCATCAGATTATTAATTACCATTTCTTTCTGTAAGATTAATAATTAAGCTGTGAAATCGCTTAAAACCAATTATTTTCAAAGATAACTACCTGTTGAAAATATGATTATCTAATTATTAATAAAATTTATTTGTCAACGTTTAAAAACCATATTATTTTCCGATTACCAAATGTAAAATCGCCATTATGTATTTTCCCCGTTACACACCATTTTCCAATGAATGGATATCCTTTGGATTATTTTTCCTGCTAATTCTGACTTTAATCGGTATCAGCGAACTAATCAAATCCAAGTATAAATGGCCGGTAGAGCGCAGCCGGAAGTTTGTCCATGTTATAGTCGGTATCCTGATCAGCATTTGCCCGTTTATTTTTACTTCACCGCGGCAGCCAGTTATATTAGCGGTTATTTTTATTATCATTAATACAACTGCCTTGAAATCGAAACATTTTAAAGCAATGCACGCAACCGAGCGTAAAACCTATGGTACAATTTATTTTCCGATCGCATTCTTGATTCTATCCCTCTTCTGGTGGTCGCGTCCGGTTTCATTAATAATCGGTACACTATTAATGACTTTTGCAGATACAGCGGCATCCACCGTCGGGAATATGGTAAAAAATCCACGCCGCTATCGTCTTTGGGCCGATTATAAAACGATTGAAGGTAGCGTAGCAATGTTTATCACTTCATTTATAATAGTGGCTCTGATAACAATTTGCCTGCGACCATTTATACCTTTCAATTTCACCTTATCGCATATTCCCGGTCTGGCCGGTTTTGTAGCCTTAGTAGCTGCTATGGCTGAATCAAACAGTAAAGATGGCTCAGATAATTTTTCTGTACCACTTTTCGGAAGTATTGCTTTTGATATTTATTTAACCAACCTTGCTAACGGAACAATTCTGGTATTTATGTTCTGGGTAATCTTTTCGCTTATTATGTTCTTATTGGCTTATCGATTGCAAGCGCTTTCAGGCAGCGGTGGTGTGGGAGCTTTCATTACAGGTATTGTAATTTTTGGTAGCGGTGGACTCCAATGGATTACACCCCTGATCGTATTTTTTGTATTGTCTTCCTTAATCTCTAAAGTCGGAAAGAAACAAAGCAAGGCTCTTAAGGCCCTTACCTGGGCTAATTATCAGAAAAGTACACGCCGCGATTTGCTGCAAGTCCTTGCTAATGGCGGTGTAGCCACAATCGTGGCGGTGATCAATTTCTATAATCCAATTGACTGGTTGTATATCATGTATCTGGGAGCAATTGCTGCTGCAACTGCTGATACCTGGGCGACTGAAATTGGTTTTTTCAGTACTAACGATCCCAAACATATTCTCACCCTGAAGTCCGTACCTAAAGGTACATCAGGCGGTGTATCGTTGCTCGGTACTTTGGGCACTATAATTGGAGCTGCTCTAATTGGTTTATCCGGATTAATCTTCGGGTTGGATTGGCATTATGCCATATTAATTACTCTGGCTGGATTCATTGGCAGCCTGGTTGATTCCCTATTAGGCGGATCGGTTCAATCCCGCTTTCGTTGTCAATCCTGTGGAACAATAACAGAAAACCATATTCATTGCTTTAAACCAACCCATCATTTTGCCGGTATTCTGTGGATAGATAACGATATGGTTAATTTACTTTGTACACTTAGCGGTGCCTTAATAGTTATCAACCTGTAATTACGCGGCAATATCATACTATTTTATGGTTTTTTTGATGAGGAATGAAACGAAAATAATTTGCAGCAAACCATTTATAATGAGAAATTTGATTAGACATCGTGGACCCCAACGGTTTCAGCCTACTCCAAAAAGGTATGGTGCAACTGGTATAGAAAAATTATTCCGCATTAGATTTCAACAAATTATTGATTTTTCTAATCTTCTTTCCAGTTGACAGACCTTTTAAATTATGGTTAACAATTTGGATACGTTTACTCCCCCGAATACCGCCAATAATATAACTTGTACTGCCGGTGATTAATCCGGATATTAATGATATTTTAATTCCCTTTTGCATTTTCTCGGTCTGCGAACCGGATCCCCGGGTACCGACCAATACACCTGTCAATATTCCACCGATTCCAAAAGTCTGGGCATATGACCAGGCGCGCCGGCGATTAAAAGCCGCTTTTACCTTGCGGTATTGCTTAAGCGCTAAAATATCGTAAACATTGACCGGATAAAAATCCTCCCCTTCGACAATAAATAAATTGGCTCCTACTAACCAGGTCCGGTTAATATTAGAATAAACCGTGCCATCCCGCATGGTAATATCCCACCGTTCACCATAACTGGTAGTAATCAGGACCATAACCAAAAGCCCGAGTTTAAAAGTACTAATTCCCCTGAGTATATGGATCATATACCAATAATTTAAGAAATTCTGAATATTATAGGTAGTAGCGGTAAATCATAAAATACATAGTATGAAAATACTGGCAGGGACAGATGTGGGCATCAAAATCAATCTACCATTAAAGCTATAACTTTTTCTACTCCATCAGAAGCGGAAGAGGCAAAAATATCAGCCCCGATAGAATCAGCAAAATCTTGAGTAAGGGGTGCCCCGCCAACGATTACCGGGGTTGTAATACTGCTTTCCCTTAAAGCCTTGATCGTCGAACCCATTTTAATCATCGTTGTGGTCAATAAAGCCGACAACCCAATGATATCAGGACTACATTCTTTGGTTTTCGCAATAAAAACAGCCGGAGCTACATTACTTCCGAGATCGATTATATTAAAGCCGGCCCCCCTAAATAGAATACTAACCAGATTTTTACCAATATCGTGCAGATCGCCCTGTACCGTACCAATTAATAATGTACCGCGGGGCTCCGCCCCTTCTTCGGCCAGCAGCGGATCAAGAATTTCCAGTCCCCGATTCATGGCCCGCGCTGCTATCAATACCTCAGGTATGTAAGCGGAGCCTTCTTTAAAGCGTTTACCAATAATTGCCATGCCATCTAAAAGCCCATCATTAAGGATTGCATCCGCCTTTAATCCATTTCCTAAAGCTTCATTGATCAGATCAACCACCTCATCGGCCTTACCGATTACCAGTTTTTCAGAAATATTTTTTAGAATTTCCATAAGATCCCTCTTAGTTCCATGATTTTAAGTCTATGTGTTCAATTATTATCCATTTGGGCTACCTTATTCAAGATCCCCGGTATAGCTTCATCCATAATAAATTTCATGTCCTCATAACGATAGGTTCGGTCTTCAAAGGGTCTTTCATCGTACATTCTTAAAAAACGCTGCTCAAATTCATCGATATAAGAACCATAAATATGATAACTGTCCGCCTGATGAACGTAACGTCCCGGAATTACTTTTCGGCCGGATAATTTGGTGATTCGGCCGGCGATCTTTTTTTGCAGCATGATCAGGGCAAACATATTCATGAAAGCCGCTTTATAGGCATCGTTGGAACGGAATCTGACATTGGTATTCAAAAACCAGGTATCATCGTTGCCTAACAGCATACGGCACCAGATACTCTGGAGGCAGGCGGGATCGTAACAAGTATTGTCTTCCCATACCTTCCAGGTCACGGCCTGAGCTCGGCGAGTGTAGGGTACTTTGGCTAATTTTTCCGCAACGATTTCTATCTGATCGTACAGCGTTCCTGATCCAGGCACACTATAATTAAACAGCCGCTGGTGATAGGTATATTCCCAGCGCGTGTCATCCTTATCGTCAGGATCCCGGACCCAGTGATCCTTGATGCCATCCAGAACTTCCATGACATACTCCTGCAGGTCTTCCAGTCCGCCGGGCATATCACGATGGATCAGCGGTTCCGCCAGCGGATCTTCAACTACAATCGTGATCGAACAATCCTTGCTGGGAGGATCATCAGGCTTATCATATTCGGTTTTTATATCACAACCCTCCCGATAGGCAGCAATCACCGACCGTTCCCAGGCTTCCGCCAGACAACTGCCCTTTACCTGCAAAACTGGAATATTACCGTTCATATTTGCCGTACCTCTTTTTAATAAGTTCTGTGTTCTTAGTTCTTTGTTCTATGCTCTCTGCTCTTAGCTCTCTGCTCTTAGCTCTGTGTACTCGGCTACTATTTTGGCGGTGTCAAAATGATTCGGTTTTTATCAAATACCCGGACCGATTTTAACTATTAATTAAGTCCCTCCTCAATTCCCCTGAACTGCTCTAACGCCGATTCAAGGTTTTCCACTATCTCTTGGGCCAGAACATCAGGATCTGGCAGATTCTCCATGTCTTCCAGACTGTCATCCTTTAACCAGAAAATGTCCAGACTGGCTTTATCCCGCTGAATCAGTTCATCATAGGTAAAGCATTTAAACCGTTCTGATGCCTCACGCTGGTGCCGATTGTTTGGATTATAACAGGAAATGAATTCTTCCAGATCGACTACTTTTAGTGGGTTGGTTTTCAGTGTGAAATGCTTATTGGTGCGAAGATCATAAATCCACAACTTTTTTGTCCACGGAGTTTCGCTGGCTGGTTTGCGATCGAAGAACAGTACATTTGCCTTCACCCCTTGAGCGTAGAACACACCTGTGGGTAATCGCAGCAAAGTGTGAACATCACATCCATGCAATAGCTTCTTACGGATGGTTTCCCCTGCACCACCTTCGAATAGAACATTATCAGGTACAACCATCGCTGCTCTACCACCAATCTTGAGGACCGATTTAATATGTTGAACAAAATTCAGTTGTTTGTTGGATGTGGTCGCCCAGAAATCGTTGCGTTCGTAGGTAATTGCTTCACGGCTGGCTTTACCTTCACTATTCAGAACAGTTATGCTGCTCTTTTTCCCAAACGGTGGATTAGTAAGCACCAAATCGTATCGGACACCACGATCAGATGCTAAAGAATCATCTACTTGTACCAGACTTTTATCACCTCCAATTCCATACAAGTAAAGATTCATCACACAGAGACGGGCCACGCTGTCGGCTATTTCGATTCCATGGAGTGATTCATACCGCAGGCGATTCTTCTGATCTTTATCCAGCTTGTAATTATGAGCAATATAATTATGTGCTGAGATCAGGAATCCACCGGTCCCACAAGCAGGATCAATGATTGAATCACCCGGAGCGGGTCGCATTACTTCGACTATTGCATTAATTAATGATCGAGGGGTGAAGTATTGCCCGGCACCACTTTTAACATCCTCGGCGTTTTTTTGAAGCAAACCCTCGTATGTTTCGCTTTTAACATCAACACTGAGCCCCAACCAGGTTTCATCATCAATCAGTTTAATCAGACGCTTCAGCTTGGCTGGGTCCTGTATTTTATTCTGCGATTTACGGAAAATAACACCGATTACACCTGACTCTTTACCCAGACTGTCGAGAATATGGCGATACTGGATTTCCAGTTCATCCCCATCTATACCCTGCAGGCTGTTCCAATTATATTCGGTTGGGATGCGTGATTCGCGGTTGAAAGGAGGTTTGGTCTGCTCATCATCCATTTTGAGGAATAGCAGGTAGGTCAACTGTTCAACATAATCGCCGTAGCTGACACCATCGTCCCGCAGGACATGGCAGTAATTCCAGAGTTTTTGTACAAGTGCAGAACTATCAGTCATTTCAATAATTTTTCCTTCGCTGTTTCAGTCAATATATATTTTCCTGTTTTAGGTGGCCCAATAAATTCAATCAACCCAGCGTCTCTTAATCTTTTAACATCAGTTTGTGCGGCGCCTCGTTGAATTTCATATTTTTCTTTGATTGCACTTAAGGTAATTCCATTCTCAGAAATGATATGCAATAATTCATCCGCGAGCCTCTTTCTCACAGCCTCGCTTACAGCCTGGTTTACAGCCTGGTTTACAGCCTCGCTTACAGCCTGGTTTACAGCCTCATGCTCGCGCTGGACTGTTATGCTGAAGAATCCATTAAAGGAAAATTGAGGCTCCGCTAGACCAGCTTTATGCATAGTCTCGCGCATCCTCGGAATACCTGTACCAAGTTTTTCGATATAGCCGATGCGGTGTAATAAGTCCGCTATCAATGGATTTCGTGTTAGACTGTATTTACCAAAATCCTCAGGTTTCAGACCTTTTGGAAGTCCGCCAGGGTTTGAAATCACTACACGATCATCGAAAATTTCAACCATCACGCGGGCTCCTGTTTCCAAGTAATTGCGATGAGCTACTGCATTTACCACAGCCTCGCGCAAAACTACTAGCGGGATTTCATAATCATCATGGCGTTTGAGATCATCAATTTTCAACGCTTTATTCAAGTGCCGTTTTAAAAAGAAAATTGTCTCTTCGATAGTGGATACCAAATCATTGGAAAAATCTTTCTGATCAATAATAGTTGTTTTTTCAACACCTTTATAAACAACACAAGTAATCATTGCCTGGGGCAAGTATGTAGTTGGTCGTTTACTGAAAAACAGAATTCCAGCATTTGTGAATTGCGGTCTATCTGCTTCCATTTTAACAGCACCCAAATTAACCAGTAAAGCTTCTGGTGGTATACTTGTACTCAGATTTGATTTCTTCTTAAAGCGGTCAACGAGATCGGTTGAATAAACAGAGTTAAAATCAACATTGTGGGCTAACTGCTCATCAAAACGTATTCTGCCCTCGTGTTCAATAAAATCAATAATCTCATCTGTTTTCATTTTTTGAGAATTGGCTCCCACCCGCAGATAAAAACCACCTGTGCAGCGATAAGGCTTTTCCTGCCCTTCTGGAATTCTGACGATCAACACATTATTAATCTGCTCCAATTCAATAAGTACTGTTGGATCAATCTTATCGAAGTTTTCAATCCAGATGTTTTTCATTTCATTAAAAGCACTTTCCAAATAAATATTGTCTTTTTCAAATTCATCCGCCAGTCCTAAACTGTCATAACAAGATTCAATTATTTGTTTGTTGTCTTTGTAATCCATTTCTATCATCTGGTTATTTACTAGTCGTCTATTTGCCTGACCGCTAACGTTTAAGGATATATGAAGTTTTTGCGGAACGTAGTATAACAAAAATTTGGGTGAACGAGTGCAACGAAGTGAACCATATATCCTTTGTTATACGCCCCGAGCCGAGTAATTCAGATTATTTTTAATGGTTACCTTACCTTTCCAACCCCATCATTGTTCTGCAAGTCTTTGTATAAAGGTCGCGGAAAATGTTGTTCGGGTCAGTTTTGCGCTTGACCTTGTCGTAATTCTCCTTATTCCAGATTTTCCAGAAGTCTGATTCAGAGTAATAATTGCTCGAGATGAGAGTCTTAATCCCTCCGATATTCATCAGTTCATCTTCTATGATCTTGTAATAGTTCTTATCACCCTTCTTTTTCATTCCATAGATGGCCAAATCCAAGATAAGCTCATCTTTTATCTTGTGCAAGAAATCAGTGGATATCCATTCATAGCCCCGGATAAACTTGTATGGCACACACCATAACGGGAAATGATTCACTTCTTTTTTATACCATTCCATAAAATTGCTGACTTTCGAAAATGGTATGAAGACATCAACTGTGATAGGGATTTTGTCAGACGGGATCAACCGGTGAAACTTTTCAACTAATTTCAGTGTTCTTGTAGAGTTTATGAACTTTCCGAAGAAGAGCCTGCCCAAGAAGGACTTGGGATTTACATTAGTCACACCCTTGTCATACCTGAAAAAGTAGTCAGGTGTCTTAAGGTAATCCTCTTTTCTTTGTTTCGTGCTTAGATAGTAGATTCTCATCCAGTCATAATTATGTGTGTAGGGTGCTTCATCAACAAAATTTGCCACGCTGAGCACGTATTCTGTTGGCGAGTGGATGATTCCATCCATGAAATCAACATCCTTATTCTCATAGTGTCCCCATATGGCTGATTTATAATCTTCAATATTATTGTATTTCTTATATGTCACTTTCACGGATGGCTTGGCTGGTATCAGCTTGAACTTTAGTTTTGAGATGATGCCGAGTGTTCCGAAGGTGCCGTGCACCATCTGGAACAATAGGTTGTTCTCATTGTCAGGAGTACAGATCAGCACATCACCTTTTGCAGTGATTATTTCGTATTCAAGGCAAGTGTCATGAAATCCGCCGTGTTTGTAAGACATTGACTCTATTGAGCAGCCTGCAACCGCTCCGCCGATTGTGATGGTCTTCAACTCCGGCACAATAATAGGAACAAGACCGTATTTCATCGTCGTAGTTACCAAATCAATAAAAGTAACGCCGGGCTCTGCAATACAGATTCGCTTCTCCGGGTCGATATGGAGAATCTCGTTCAAGTCGTTGAGGTCGATCTTCTCGTCAGAATACCTCTTATCACTCGGCTTAGGAACTTCATGAGAAATAGCTTTTTTCTTTAATGACACTGGTTTCGTGCTTTTGCGCTCTTTTAATTGTTTTATAATTCTATTTATTTTTTTTTCATGAGTTGGCATATTTTACACCGATTATAAATTAAAGATTGTAATCATTATATAAATATTCTCATTAAATACATAGACACTGCCCCACGCTTTATATTTAACCCCATTTATCATTTTACAATGTTGATAAGCCATTTCGGATACTTGCGGAATCATTTTGGCATATCTCCGTAAATAATTCAACTGTAAAGTGAGATAAATAATCTGAACACAAATACCATCCGTCAGCCCTGAAGGAGTTAAACAATTGATTCATTCAATACAAAGATTGCGTATAACGTATGTGTATACGCATTGCGTATATTTTCCTCATATGTCCAGATTGTCCTTTATGAATATTTTTTAATCTTTCAGACTTTTCGGCTAAAAAGTTAAGATGCACTTTTAGCATTTAGAGTTGGCGGTAATTTACCTGATATATTGTTTTAGTACACATATTTTGGGCGTATCTCATCTGTAGGGTTGTTGTTTGATTCTCTGTCTCTCAGTCAGGACTTGTTTATACCTGTCAAAGTAGACATCAGCAGGTGTACAGTTATCCAGTGATTCATAACAGCGATTATGTAATAATCAACAAATATTAGCTTTGTCCAAACGATTGGACTACGGAATTTTATAGTTTTTCTATCGGGGAGAGAGCAGCACCTCAGCTTAGATTTCACCCACATGATATATTCGCAAAATACCCCCCTATTCACTCGCTGAGCGGACTTTTATTGATGATTGGATAAATGATATGGCTCATATTGAATTAACGCTTATAACAGAAATTTATTTTCTATTAATTGACGAATGGTTGGTGAAAGTGATAAAAATTACATTGAATTAATTGAGTTGAAGTAGTGTCGAAAGCTGATGTAGTTTATAATGACTTTACTCAACTTAAGATAATAATAACACTTACAAAGATCAGTCCAATTAGGTATCCGCAATCGGTATCCTGAAATAGCTATTTCAGCAACACCATTTTCCGAATCGCTGAATACTTCCCAGCTTTAATTGCATAAAAGTACATGCCGGC
>JABMQW010000007.1 GCA_013203115.1 Fidelibacterota bacterium | reverse complement strand
TACCAAAAAAAAAGACCGGTTTAAAAATGTTGCTAAAATTCAATGAAAATACCTAAAAAATAAAAACTCACTTCGTTCCAACAGTTTATTTTTTTAATGGTCTTTTCGCAGAATTTCTTAACGCCATTTTTAAAATGGTCATTTTTCGATTTAACCATATTTTAGTTTGTTTTGAATTATCTAGATCGTTAAATATAGATTATATTACAGTTGTATTATTAATATGAAGTGAGAAATGTGAAAAGTTTACCACACAATGACTCTTTTTGATCATTACCCGCTAAGCTTGTCAATCTCTGAAAGAAGCCTGGAGAATTGAATAATCGCTGACATAGGTTTTGTACCAAGCAAGTGCTTGCGACTTTTAACTGGTTATACTGCTCCAGGCGGTTTTTTAAAACCGCCGAACTGCCTATCCGATTAATAACCGATAATGTGCATTATTCATTTACCGGAATCGAAGTAAATTCACCCAGTATTATTTGCGTAAAATTAATCAGGAGTAGACGATGACGCAGCTTGCAATTTCCGGTTACGGTGATGATCTGATGATCAATGATGTCCGGATCGGTGACTTATCCCCGCAGGAACATGAAAATATTGAGAAAAAGATGGGCGGGCGGAATTATCATCCCTTGGAAAATGTTGTCATTTCAAAAGTGAAAGACTCATCAACCCTGATCGCTCGGAGACCTGATCCGGAGCAGGTGAAGGCTTATATCGAAGAAGAAGTGATTGACGGGCTATGCTGCTATTCAGCAGTAAACCAGGGGCAGTTAAATGAACTGATCGTTGATGCCGTTGTGCATCACTTAACCATCGAAAAATTACCAACAGTCCCCAGATCCATCAGGCATAAATACATGAGCGCCTTTTTACTTGCTGCAACCGGAATTACCGGAATGGACCGCGTTGTGCCAAAGGTAGCCGGAGTAGAAGCACCGGATTTGATGTTCAAGCTTTCCCGTCGTTGGGGTTACCGGGTCAAAGGTGTTCCCCCGAATGAAGCCATTGTAGTAGCGGCCAAAGGTAATTTCCATGGCCGCAGTATGACTGCCATCTCGATGTCGGATGATCAGATTGCCCGGGACGATTTTGGACCATTCGTACCGGGAATTGAAATGGTTACTTACAACGATATTGATGCTTTGAAAGCATTGTTTGAAGACAAAGGCAACCGGATTGTAGCCTATCTAGTGGAACCAATCCAGGGTGAAGCCGGAGTGATCGTCCCGGATGATGATTATTGGCCGCGAGTCGCTGAACTATGTAAAAAGTATGATATTCTCCTGGCCCTGGATGAGGTACAAACCGGATTTGCCCGCACCGGAGCTAATTTTGCTCATCAACTGTATGGGATTAAGCCGGATTTAATGGGTTGTGGTAAAGCCGCTGGTGGCGGTATTCTTCCGGTTTCTTTTGTGGCCGGTCGCGATGATGTAATTGGCGTATTAACTCCCGGTTCAGAGGGTTCAACATTTGGTGGTTACCCATTGGGGGCTGTAGTTTCCGTTTATTCGATTAAAGCAATGATCGATCTTAATCTGGCGGAAAAAGCCCGGATTCGCGGTAAACAATTAATGGACCGGTTTGAAAACATGAAAGCCGAATTCCCGGATAAGATCAAAGAAATACGTGGTCGTGGGCTTCTCACAGCATTTGAAATGCATAATCAGCCGCAACTTAACGGTCATAGAGTATCTCTGGAATTGTTGAAACAGGGTGTGTATGCAAAAGAAACACACCACAGCACCGTGCGGATTGCACCAGCCTTAACCATTAGCGCTGATCAAATTGACCAAATAGCGGATGCCATTAATAAAGTAATTCGGGAATTGTAATCCCATCCCAGATTGACACCCTGTCGTGAGCAAATTATATATCATCGCTACTCCAATCGGAAATCTGAAAGATATCACCTACCGCGCGGTTGAAGTGCTGGGTTCCGTATCGCTGGTAGCCGCCGAAGATACACGACGAACCAGGACGCTGCTAAATCACTATGAAATTAAAACACCGGTGATCAGTTATTTCGAGCACAATAGTTTTACACGGATACCACAGATAATGAATCACCTGCTGGATGGAAATTCTCTAGCCGTAGTTACCGATGCTGGGACACCGGGTATCAGTGATCCCGCTTATCGCTTGATACGGGCAGCAATTGAACATGATATTAAAATTGAAACTATACCAGGCGCTTCGGCGTTTCTGACTGCTCTGGTAGGCTCAGGTTTACCGACGGATACTTTTAAATTCGTAGGTTTTCTGCCACCTAAAAAAGGTCGGATGAGTAAATTACGGCGATTAGCGGAAAGCGAAGGAACGCTCATATTTTATGAAGCTCCCCACAGAATTTTGAAAACACTACAGGACATCCATAATATCATTGGCAATCGTCCTGCGGTAATCGGCCGGGAATTGACTAAATTACATGAAGAAATCATACGCGGTACTGTCCAGGATTTGATAACTCATTTCCGACAGAAAAACCCCCGGGGAGAGTTTGTTTTACTAATCGGTAAAGATGATCCAAATGTATACTTCAAATAAAAGATTTATCACTTTTGAAGGCATTGATGGCTGTGGAAAGACAACCCAGGCACGAATGTTGTATGATAAACTGGTGGCTGATGGACAGGAAGTTGAATTTGTGCGGGAACCGGGTGGTACTTCCATTTCGGAAACGATTCGGCATATCTTACTCGACAATAACCGCCGGGAGCTGGCCGAACGGACCGAGTCACTTTTGATGACAGCCAGTCGTGCTCAGTTGACTAAAGAAATAATTATTCCCGGACTTGACTCAGGTCATTGGATAATTGCCGATCGCTATGCAGATTCCACACTGGCATATCAAGGTGGTGGTCGTAAAATTAACCTGGAATGGTTGATCCGCTTAAATGAATTTGCCACGTATCAGTTAGAACCGGCAGTTACCTTCCTGATTGATATTAAAGCTGAAGAGGGTCTGCGCCGGCGTCAGTCGAAAAATGACCGGATCGAAGATGAAGGCCTCGAGTTTCAACGGCTAGTGAGGCAAGGCTTTTTAAAAATCGCGGAACGATTTAGTGCAAGAATCATTGTTCTAAATGGACAGCGATCAATTAAAGAATTACACAACCAAGTACTAAAAGAATTATCCAAGAGAGCAATACTTTAAAAATGATTTTAAAAAAATACTCAACAAAAACACTGTTAATATTCCTTGTTCTAAGCCTGGGATTTGGATCTTTGGCCTTAACAAAATCGGAATTTTTCCGTCAACTGGAACGATCACAAAAATTATTTCACTGGGTAAACCGGGAATTAATGTCCAAATATGTGGATGACATCGATATTGAAGCATACACTAAAAAAAGTATTCAGAATATGCTCTCCGAATTGGACCCTTATACGGTATTTCTCGAGGCTGAAGAACGTGATGGCTTAGATATGCTGACAAATGGTAAATATGGCGGTGTTGGAATTCAAATCGGCCGACGCGATGAGCATTTAACTGTAATAGCGCCCATGAATAATTCACCGGCCCAGCGCGCCGGAATAATCAGTGGTGATCATATAATTGCTATCGATCAAACCAGTACCAAAGACTTAGGTCTGGATGAAGCTGCAAAATTAATCCGAGGCGAAAAAGGAACAACTGTAGTCCTTACCATTGAGCGTTTTGGTGAACATGAGCCAATTGAGTTCAGCCTGAAACGCGATGATATTACAGTTGAAAATGTGGCTTATGTCGGACTGATCGATGATCAGGTTGGTTACATTCGCCTGACAAGATTTTCAAAGAATGCGGTTTCAGAAATGCGACAGGCTTTGAAAAATTTGAAAAATCAGGAAGTCAACTCAATTGTTTTGGATTTGCGCGATAATCCCGGCGGATTATTGCAGGCCGCAATCGGTGTGCTTGATTTATTCATTGAAAAAGGTGATGTTTTATTAACAACTAAGGGGAAAGGCCGGGAAACCAATCGTTCTTATAAGTCTGATCACGATCCCGTTATCGACCAAGATATAAAAATTGCTGTTTTAATCAATAACGGTAGCGCTTCCGCCAGTGAGATTGTTGCCGGTGCAATTCAAGATTTGGATCGCGGGGTGATTCTTGGCAGTCGATCATTCGGTAAAGGATTGGTACAATCGGTTTATAATTTTGATAAAAAACGATCATTAAAAATAACGACCGCCAAATATTATATTCCCAGTGGGCGGCTGATCCAAAAACCGAATTATAATAATAATGATATTATTGCCTGGACGGCTGAAGAAGATTCAATTTTCAGTACGGTTGGTGGCCGCAGTGTAAAAGGTGGCGGCGGAATTTTTCCGGATGTGGAAGTTACCTATGATAAGCCAGCTACGCTGGTCGGTGAATGCTGGCGTAAAGGTTTGTTTTTCTCCTTCGTACAAAAACATCGTGATCGATTCACGACCCAGGAAGATATTATCCTTGACGATCAGATTATCGCTGATTTTGAAGAATTTATCTCAGACCATGATTTGGAATTACCGATATCAGGCGAATCCCAATTGGATGTGGCCTATGAAAAACTAATGGCGATTGATAGTACGGACACTACAATGATTGAAGCTTTTAATCATATTAATGCTTTTATTAATAAACAGGAAGCAGCATTATTTCAGCAGGAGATAGATCAAATCAAATTGCGTTTGAAAATGGAATATGCGAACCTGTTCAGTGGAACCGCTGGTAGAATTGAAATCAGTCTAATTGACGATCCTGTAGTAAATAAAGCAATAGAAGTATTGGAAAACGCTAATATCTATCAAGAGATATTTGTTACCAATTGACCAAAAAACAATATCTATTCGAATAAAAACACTTAGCTGGAATTTGCTAAATTATTTATATATTTCTTGCTGCAAATACAGCGTTTATTAAGTATTTGATTAATAAAATTCTTATTCTCATTTTTGCAAAATAATTAAAGGCTATTAGCTTCCCGATTATATCGGGATTTGGCTTGTCCCGACTTGTCAGGAAGGTCACTGGAAATAGTTGTTTTGGCAATTTAGTTTGGGCGATTAGCTCAGGTGGTTAGAGTGTCCCGACTTGTCGGGAAGATCACTGGAAACAGTTGTTTTGGCAATTTGGTTTGGGCGATTAGCTCATGTGGTTAGAGTGCTTGCTTGACATGCAAG
>JABMQW010000090.1 GCA_013203115.1 Fidelibacterota bacterium | reverse complement strand
ATGTTGGGACGACTTATGGTTCGGATCAGACATTTACAACCTTACAAGCAGGAAGCGCGCCAACCACTACAACAGAAGTCGCAACAGGCATTGGTACAAACTCAGCCACACTGAATGGTACTGTCAATCCCAATGATTTGAGCACCACTGTGGTATTCGAATATGGTCCCACAACATCCTATGGGAGCGAGATAGTTGCCAGCGAGAGTCCTTTGACGGGTAGCAGCAGCACATCCGTCAGCGCTGATCTTACCGGATTGGTAGAGAATACTACTTATCATTTTCGCATTGTTGCTACCAACGATATCGGTTCTTCTAGTAGCGCTGATAAAAACTTCACAACCCTGCTCGATTATCAGGCTACAATGGACCTGGATGTCAGTTTTAATTTTCCGCAGCACGATAATCCTGCCGATTATACCACAGCCGATTATCGTTTATTGGGATTACCAGGCAACAGTGGTACCGATATTGCCGGATATTTAGCTGGCGATCACGCTACCGGTTGGCAGGTTTACTGGGATAACGGAGCTGCAGCGAATTATCTGGTTGAGTACGACGGGAGTGCGAACTTTGACTTTAAAACCGGTCGGGCTTTCTGGGTGATCAGTAAGGAGCAGATCGCAATAAATACAGCGGTTGCTTCAGCACTCTTGAATGCGGATAATGCAATCGAAATACCACTTCATTCCGGCTGGAACATGATCACAAATCCCTTTAACCGGATAGTATCCTGGAATGCCGTTCAAGCTACCAACGGTATTAGTACGCCGCTTTGGAAATTTAGCGGCAGCTTTTCAGAGTCTACTACATTAAATCCATTCTCCGGTTATTATTATTCCAATGCTGATGGTTTATCGGAACTGGTGATCCCTTATCCGGTTGGCGGCAGTGCCAAACAGTTAAGCACCGGATCTGCTGACGGTTGGCAGGTTAATATTGAATTAGCGAGTGGCGAGTACCGCGACACGTCTGCCCGGCTTGGTGTATCTGACCTTGCCAAAGATGGAATTGACAGTTACGATTACCGGCGGCCCCGGGCGGTGGGCGAATTACCAGTGGTGGTTTTTGAGCGGCTTCACTGGGATACCGATTACCCGGCTTTTGTTAGTGATATCCGTGCTCAGGTTACTGATATTCAATTTTGGGACTTCACGGTCACGGCTCAGGAGCGAAAGTCCGCTGAACTACAAATGATTGGTGTCGATGCTATTCCGGGGAACCTTTCAGTAATATTGCTGGATAAAACCCACCTGCGGACCGTGAATCTGCGTGAATCGGATACCTACACTTTCCGGCCGGTCTATGGTGGCGCTGAATTTGCGGTAATTGTCGGAAGGCAGGAACAGGTCGACCAGCAGCTAGAAAACCTGCTGCCGCGTCAATTCAGCCTGGAGGCCAATTTCCCTAACCCGTTTAATCCCAGCACGACAGTTCCGATTAACATACCCGAGCAGATGCGGGTAACCGTGCGGGTCTATGACTTGTTAGGCGGGCAGGTGGCAACCCTCCATTCCGGTATTATGGAACCGGGGCGTCATTTTCTTACCTGGCGAGGTAAAGATGAATTTGGAAGCCTGATGGCCAGTGGTATCTACATTTTGCGAGCCGAGACGGAGCATTCAGCGGTTAATCGTAAGATTATTCTGATTAAATAATTATTTGTGTGGGGACAACTCTCAAGAGTTGTCCCTACCGATATATTAAGGATGCAATCCGTTAGTTGGCGAAGTAGGCTGAAGCCGTGGGGCTCCACAACTTAATACCTTATTCACATTAACTATTTTGGAAACTTTTTCACTTTTCTTTAGTCTAACACTTGTTGCCTAATGAATCATATAGATAATTTCTATCAACACTACAACAGACCACAGATGGAATTAACCTTGAATTATTCCATTAAGTTATCCAATTAACTAACATCAAACTTTGAGAGTCCTATGTCAGATATTACTCGTCGAGAATTTGTCAAAGTGACCGGATCCGGGATAGCCCTGGCATCGCTGTCCGGCATGTTGCCGGGATTAGCGGGATGTGCCGGTGGCAAGGATCCACAGACCGGTTATTTTTCCCGTTTTGGAATTGATTCCGAAACAATCCGCAAAGTCCTGTCGGAAGCACTGGTGTATGGCGGCGAGTACGCCGATGTTTTTTTCCAGTATTCAATCCGTAATTCGATCCGCCTGGAAGATCGAATTGTCAATTCCGCCAGCACCAATGTCCAGTTAGGAGTGGGAATCCGTGTCCTTAAAGGTGACCAGACTGGCTATTCCTTCACGGAAGACCTGAATCTGGCCAGCATGCAAGCCGCCGCCCGCACCGCGGCTAATATCGCTTCCGGATCAAAGATAGTTCCACCCCAGGAATACCAACCGATGAACCTGCCGAATTACTACCCGGTGGAAGTATCATGGGAAGATGTGGGCATCGATAAACGAGTGGCAATCGTTAAAGCAATGGATGAAGCAACCTTTGACCAGGATGAACGGATCATCAAGAATTATGTCGGTTTACACGATACCGAAAAATATATCCTGGTCGCTAATTCAGACGGGCAGCTTAGCACTGATTACCAGCCCATGCTGCGGCTTATCGTTTATTGTACTGCCCAACAGGGTGATCAGCGTGAGTCGAATTATTTTGATTATGCCGCCCGGGATGATATCAATTTCCTGACTCCTGAGCGACTGGAACGGATGCCCCGGGAGGCGGTCAAACGGACCGTCAGCTTGTTCGAGGCGCAGCCGGCGCCGGCCGGAGAATTGCCGGTAGTATTAACCGCCGGCAGTTCCGGAATCCTATTGCATGAGGCGATCGGCCATGGAATGGAAGCGGACTTCAATCGCATCGGCTCATCCATTTATTCCGATAAACTTAATAAACCGATTGCCCAGGATTTTGTTAACATTGTCGATAGTGGCCTGAACCTCAACGTGCGCGGATCGATCAATGTGGATGATGAATGCAGTAATACCGAAGAAACTTTGCTAGTGGAAAACGGCATTTTGCGAACTTATCTCCATGATCGTATTTCCGCCAAACATTACGGTATCGAAACGACCGGCAGCGGCCGCCGGGAATCTTTCAAACATTATCCCTTGCCCCGCATGCGCAACACTTATATGTTGAATGGTCCCCATACATTTGAGGAGATTATTGCCAGTGTCAAATACGGTATCCTGGCGGATCAGTTCACTAATGGCCAAGTCAATATCGGACCCGGTGATTTCACCTTCTATGTAAAATCCGGCTCCTTGATCGAGGATGGAAAGATCACTGCCCAGATTAAGGACGTTAATATTATCGGCAATGGTCCCGAGGTGTTGAAACGGGTGACCATGGTAGGCAATGATTTTGCCATGACCGAAGGGGGTTGGACCTGTGGTAAAAATGGCCAATCAGTACCTGTCTCGATGGGTCTGCCAAGTGCGCTGGTCTCATCGATAACCGTTGGTGGAAAGGGGTAAGTGATGAATAAGCTTGATTTAGCCAACTGGACGCAGAAATACGCCAAACAGCAGGGTGCCGATGATACCTCTGTTGTGATCAGCAACCGCCGTTCGATCGATATTGAATACCGGGATAAGAATATCGATAAGCTGACCGAATCCACCGAGAATTCTCTGTCAATCGAATTGTTTGCCAATGGGAAATACTCTTCCCACCGGACTAACGACTTGCGGAAACCGGCCCTGGGAAAATTCATCAATAATGCTCTGGCCATGACCGGGTACCTGGGAGAGGATCCTTTCCAGGCCCTGCCCGATCCCGAGCTCTATAAAGGACGCCATAATGTCAACCTGGAATTGTTTGACAGCGGTTACCACCAGGTTGAGACCAAGAAGCGGGTCGATATCGCCAAACGGATTTTCGACCGAATCCAAGGCCAGGATGACCGGATCATATCGGTCACATCCTATTTCAGCGACAGCCATTACGAGAACGTCCATCTAAAATCGAACGGCTTCGAAGGGACTTACGAAAGTTCCACTTTCGGGGCTGGTGCGGAAGTATCTCTGGATGACGGCAGCGGCAAAAAACCCCAGAGCTGGCAATATTACAGCGCCCGCCACCTAGGTGACTTGCCAGACCTGGACCAGATCGCTGACGAAGCGTTGAAGCGTACCCAGGACTCGGTGGGACAGACCAAGATCGAATCGGCGGCCATGCCGATGATCCTGCAGAACAACCAGGTGCGCGGATTACTGGGCCGGATGTGGGGTGCCCTATCCGGGGGCAGTTTGCAGCAGAAAAACTCCTTCCTGCTCGATAAGCTGGATACGAAGATCGCCTCAGATCTGCTGACCGTGATTGATGATCCCACTATTGTTCGTGGCATGGGCAGCCGTTATTACGATGGTGACGGAATTGCCGCCAAGATCATGCCAGTTATAAAAACTGGTGTTTTAAAAAACTATTTCATCGGTGTCTATTACGGCCGCAAGCTTGAAATGGCGCCCACGGCTGGTGGTTCTTCCAATGTTACCTTCAAACTTGGTAAACGCTCCGGACTGGAGATTGAGCAGGATATGGATAAAGCCATCCTGGTGACCGGATTCTTGGGCGGCAATGCCAATAATACCACCGGTGATTTCTCCCTCGGTATATCCGGTTGGCTAATAGAAAATGGTCAACGAACCACTCCGATCAACGAGATGAATATTTCCGGTAATTTTACCGATGTTTTGAATCAACTGGTAGAAGTGGGCAACGATCCTTACCGGTACTCGTCCTGGCGTACGCCAACGATGGTATTTGATGGGATTCAGTTCGCTGGACTGTAAGTAGTAAAGGGTTTTGTTATTAAACTGCCAGGCACTTTGAAAGTGCCTGGCAGTTTTTCTTATAAAATATTTTTTAGAATTTTTAAATAAAAAATATTTCCTTTAGGCTTATTTGGTATAATACCAACTTCCGCATTATGAGCCTCGGCGATCCGTTTCACGATTGCCAATCCTAAACCACGTCCCCTTTGATTACCGCTTTCAATCCGATACTTCCTGATAAAAATAAGCGCACGATCTTCCTTGCGGATTGTTTTCCCAAAATCCCGGACATCAATATTAACAAAACCATTAACAGTTTTACCAGCGATGATGATCTTCTTGCCATCAGCAGCATATTTGATTGCATTACTGATATAATTATTAAATACTTCGGCTATTATCGGGTTAGCTTTGGTAAGCAGGTTTTTCTGAAGTTTCAGTTCTAAAGCAATCCCTGCATTCTCCAGTTGTGATGAAAACCCTTTTACTACATTGCGAATAACTTCTCCCAGATTGATTGTTTCCTTTTCAATTTCCTCACCTATTGTAAGCTGAGACAAGGTAGCGGCATTGTCGACAACCCGCAGTAAATCAGCGCAACTTTCTTTAATGATCTGCACCATTTCGTTGTTTGGAAATTCCGCCAACATCAGGTCCACCATACCACTGATAACACCGGCGGGGTTCTTTAAATCATGGGTAATTACATCCAGTAATACTTCCTTAAGATTGTTTGACTCAGCCAGCTGATCAGAAAGAAGGTGATATAATTCTTCTGACCTTTTTAAATTATCCTGGGCGCGTTTGAGTTCGGTAATATCCCGGGAAACACCCATAACACCGATCTGCTCACCCTGTTCATTTTGAAGGACAGATGCAGATAGAAAGCAGGGAAAGATTTCACCGTTCTTCCGCTTGGAGTTAATCTCTCGGATAACCTTTCCGTCTTTCAAAGTGGTTTTATGAATATCCAAACCTAACTTCGTATCGGCGTAGATGATATTTATATGTTTTCCCAGCACCTCATCGCGCGTATAGCCAAAGGCCTCCTCGGCTGATTTATTAAACTCTGTAATTCTTCGCCTGCTGTCCACTGCAATGATCATATCCATCGAACTGTCAATAATAATCTTTGAATATTCCAGCGATGTCTTCAACGCTTCCCGGGCTTTCTTGAGTTCGGTGATGTCTTGTGAAATACCCATAACACCGACTTTTTCACCCTTTGAGTTCACTAAAATTGAAGCATTCAGTATACTGGGAAAAAGGGTGCCGTCTTTGTGACGATTTTGGATTTCTTCCACACAGCGGCCATTTTCAATGGTTTTATTATGAATCGTTTGTCCATATTTCCTGTCGGCATATAATATATCAACATGTTTTCCCAGCACTTCGTCCTGGGTATAACCAAAACTCTCCTCCGCTGCTTTATTGAATTCGGTAATTTTTCGCTCGTTGTCACAAGCAATAATCATATCCAAAGAGCTGTCAATTATATTTTGAGCGTATTCTTGAGCCGTTCTCAGCGCCTCTTCCGCTAGTTTTCTTTCTGTGATATCTTTAATCACAATGATAATTGCCGTTGGTTGCCCGGTTTTATCTCTTAATACCGAAGCATTATATTCCGCCGGATAGGTGGAATTATCCGTTTTAAATAACCGGTACTCGATATCATTAATAAATCCAGTATCCAATATTTTTTTAGTGTTTCTTTTAGCCCGGTTAAGATCCTCCGGAATAATCATTTTTAAAATATTTTTACTAATGAGATCATCAGCCTTCTTACAACCGGAAACCTGCGCCATTTGTTTATTTGCCATAAGGATTACGCCCTTCAGATCCGTTAAAATAATGGCATCCGGGGAAAGATCGATCAACTGGCGGTATTGTTCCGCATTTTCTTTCAGAACTTGTTCGTCTTTATACTTGGCAAGAGCAACCTCAACAGCTGTGAATAACTCTTGTGTTTTAATCGGTTTAATTAAATACCCGAATGGTTTTGTCGCTTTAGCCTGGTAGAATAATTTTTTATCCTCAAAAGCAGTAATATAAACGACTGGGATATTATATTGATTGCAAATTTCCGCCGCTTGTATTCCGTCCATATCTCCTTCCAACAGAATATCCATTAATACTAAATCCGGGGGTTCTTTTTTAACCTTTTCAATGGCTTCTGCTCCGGAATGTACAATAGCACTGATAAGATAGCCGGAAACCTCTAATTGTTTCTGAATTAAATTCGCAACCGGATCATTATCCTCAACGATAAGAATTTTAGGTTTGATCATTTTTTCTCCTCGGTTCTGGATATGGTTAAACAATCTTTAATGTATCCCCTGACTTCCATAGGGAATTCTTTGATCAATGCTATCCAGGATATCCCATTGTCAAGATTAATATACACAAGCAAACAATCCACTAACTTGTTCTTCATCAATCTGAGCGCCTCCTATCCTGAGAAGGCTTTAATCGCGGCAATATTCCTTATTTTCCTGAAAAACATCTTTAGGGAAATTCCATATTAATGAATACATCCTCTTTGGCTCTTAAAAGGTTTTTTATTTAATCACGAATTTTTATAGAAAGGAAATTTGCCAATTGAAATATCTAATATTCATAACAGTCTGCCGATTGAATTATCCTCCTACTGCGATTAAATCACTAAAAGTTACATGAGTAATCTGTAAGTAACAATACCCTGCTAATATTAATGATCGTGTATTAATATTCCCTATGTTTTTAAATCGATTTTATTCTGAGAAAAGTGGGGTGGTACAGATCAGTGCTCAGCAGGCCAGCAGTTTTGCTAAGGATATTTCCGGTGACTTTAATCCGATCCATGACCCGGGTAATAAACATTATTGTGTGCCGGGAGATTTACTGTTTGCCCTGGTCCTGGCCAAATATGGCTTGAGTCGGAGAATGCGGTTCACTTTCACCGGGATGGTGCGTGATAGTACGGAGCTGCGATTCCCCGATCTGCCGGGCGATCAGTTTGCAATCACTGACCGGAAAGATAAAACATGCCTGCGGGTTGAGCGGCGTGGTGTTGGTATCATGAAGGTGGCGTAATTCATGTAAAAGGCAAAAACACCACCGGTTATCATAAGCGACTCAATATAATTCTTTTAGTAGTTCAACTGTTTTATACCAATAATAGAAAGAGGATTTGTCGGGCTGACGCTTCAACTTATTCAAATAGTTCCAATCCTGATTCTCAATATTTTGGCCTGTTATGTTTTCTCCTTGATAATAATCAATCGGACTTAAATCATTTTTCAATAATTTAGCAGCTAAATAAGCAACTTGAGCAGAAGCAACCACTGCTTCATCAATTCGAAACTGCCCTCTCATTAAAAAGTTAGCTCCCAAACTGCGGATACCATTAGATAAATCCATAAAATATGTTTTGTATGGTTCTTCCTTATTAGCGCTTTTCTTAGCAATTATAAAACAAGTATCAATTGTATCACGAAGTACAACTTCCGGGTTAATCTTGCCTTGTTTAAATCTCAAATCATTACTTCGGAAACCTATTTCATCCGCGGCAATATTCTTATAACTACGATTAACCATTCCCAGGTCTTTTATATGAGAAAACAGCTTACTTAAATCAAAAAGCTGTTTACAAATCTCCATCGAGAAACTGTCTTTACCCTTATAGTATGGGATACCAATCGTATTTGGCGCAAACGCTGTTAATTTGTCTCCAACTATCGAATCAATAGATGGCACCCTGACATTGGTTCCAGAATCAGTGCTAGTCCATTTAGTTGCTATTGGCACACTAATAATCTCTGGATAGACATGTTTTCCTATTAATATATCTAACAGCAGTTTAACAGGCGCCCTTGAATCAAATACTGAATCGAATTCAAAAACATAATGAGCCTTTGGAATGCCCGGTTTATAACTCCGTTTTTCATCAAGTGCAACACTGGCGAAATTGGAATTCTTTACAATATTATCGAGTGTTGCTTCCAACTTTTTCCTTTCGACCGAGCATATTATATCAATATCAACTGAGAAACGATTTTCCTCATTAAGTAGTAATACCAAGCTGGCCCCACCCTTAAATACAAAATCCAATCCTTGTGAGACAAGCTGCTCCAATAGATGCAGAGCATATATCATTTTCTCAAGAATTACTAACTGAATTGACTTGTGGTCTTTTGGTTTTCTAAAGGCGCCGACCCATTCTTTAGTAAAACATTTTCCCTCAATCATTAATAATCTCTTTCAGTAAATCGCTTAGATTATTCATCATATAAGATTTGATTTCCTTTTCCTTTCCTCTTCTTCTGGCATAGCTAAATAGACTGGTAAAATTGATTGCATAATACTTTACTGCATTTTCAAAAATATGTCGTAGTTCAGAACCCTGATAAAAATAAAACAATTTTGAATCAGCAAATACATCCACAAGAATTTTTTCTAACATTGGCACAAAAATTTTATCCTTACGGATAGTTATTTCTTCTACTGGAGATCGGGTGATAAGTCTTTTTACAACGACAGGGCTTTTACTTTCCGATATATAATAATTAATTGCATTAGCATCAGGATTCAGGAAAATATCATAATTGAAATTGTCTTTCAGGTAATAATATACAGATTCAACAAAGTCTTTTTCGACATCGAAGATTAGGATTCGTGTATTAGATTGGTGTTGAGAAAATGTATTCAGCCAGTCTGTAGACCAGAGACAATATTTTATATCTTCATATCGATTAGATATTTTTTTGCTAAGCTTATCGAGCTCAGGTGAAATAGTTGGTTCGTACGTTGACTTATATGAAATTGCATAAACACCTCGTTTCAAAGGCTTAATAATGTTGTTTTGCTTGAGCGTATAAATCCTACAACCAAAAGTACCCTCCTTTAGGTTAGGCTCAAAACCTCTGAAAAAATCAAATAGCTCATCCCGACTAAAAGATTTCCTGTCTTTAAACTCCTCGATCAGTTTTTTCTCGAATATCCTCAGCATTGCAATTCAAAATTATGCCAAAAATACATAATTCTGGCAAATATTGGAAATCAAAAATATGCCAATAAAATAAAATTTTGGCAAATATTGGATTCGGGTAAGCGCAATTGTTATGTTAATATAGAATATTGGTCGGTTAATAATGCTATCAGTAAAATATAGTATAAGAAATCCGAAAGGAGATTCTTATGCCATATTGGACAATCACACCAAATAAATATCTCACTACTGACGAAGTAAGGCAGCTCCGGAAAAACTGCCAATATTATTGATCGGTTCTTAATATTCCCTATGTTTTTAAATAGATTTTATTCTGAGAAAAACGGGCTGGTACGTATCAGCGCTGATCAGGCCAGTAATTTTGCCAAGGATATTTCCGGCGACTTCAATTCGATCCACGACCCAGGCAATAGAAGTTATTGTGTGCCGGGGGATTTATTGTTTGCCCTGGTTCTCACCAAGTATGGTTTGAGTCGGAGAATGCGGTTCACTTTCACTGGGATGGTGCGTGATGGTGCTGAGCTGATATTCCCTGATCTGCCGGGTGATCAGTTTGCAATTACTGACCAGAAAGGCAAATCCTATCTGCAGGTTGAACGGAATGGGGAAACCAGCTCAAATGCCCACCTGATTGAGAAGCTTACCCGAAATTATGTGGCTTTTTCGGGCCAGAATTTCCCTCATATTCTGGTCCCTTTAATGGCTGAGCACCAGGTTATGATCAATCCCGCCCGTCCACTGATAATATACGACAGCATGTCTTTTGCTTTCGATCATCTAACGGTTACCGAACCCCGGCTGGACCTGACGGAAACTACCTTGGAAATCACTGGCAAGCGCGCCGAAGCACGACTGTATTTTCAGATATATGAGGATGACCAACCAATAGGAACCGGATTAAAGAAACTGATCCTCAGTGGTTTGCGACCCTACGAAGAGGCCACGATTCAAAAATTGAGTGAAGTTTATCTAACGCGTCGGGATGCTTACCGGTCAGCGCCTTGATTGAAAAAATGATCTAGTTTCTGTCCGGTTGTGCTGGATCTTATTTCAATTCTTCCAGCAGTTTTTCGAGTTGAAACTCTGACTTTATAGCCGCTACTTGCCAGCGCTGGAGTAGCTTTAACAGATCGTCCAGAGGACGATCGGAGATGGTCAAATCTACGACGGTGATAGTAGTCAGCCACCAGGTCAGGTCCTCAATGGCTTCCTGGTTGAAATAAATAATGCCTTCGAAACGATTAATACCAAGAAAACGGTGGATTTCATTATCATCCAGCAGGTCCCGGAATAGCTCGCGAGCTTTTTCTGATGTGGCAGCTTCCAGATGATGTTGGTAACGACACAGGATTTTAATTAGTAAAATTTGGCGTTCGATTTGCTCAGCCGGTAAACCGGCCGCTGATAGAATATTCGTTATGGACTGCTCCAGACCTAATTCACTAATCAATCGCCGGCTGAAGCGCTGGTATTCAGTAGTATTTACGGCTTTACCGATCAATCGAAGAAGTCCCCAGATTCGTAATGTAGCGCTAGCGATTTCTTCTGTCAATCCTGTCTTTATATAATCAAAATCGCCATTTTTATCATCAATTGGCATTTTAATAAATTGATCGACTGCGGCGATTGATTCTGTGATTTCACCTGATAGTAAAGCCACCTTAACCTGGCTGTTTGTCAGATTGACTATTTCATTAATGTACAGTTCGACAGTTATCAGTCCCGGTTCATTGAACACGGCGGTAAATGAATCACGCACTGGTTTTAAAAATATATCCTTAATCGATTCCTCAATGCTGGTTACGCCCTGACCATTTAACATATTGTGCAACTGGCCATAGCGCCCGTATTGATCATCCCAGACTTCCCGCATTTCCCAGAAAACCTGGTACTGGTAGCCATTCAGGCTCACCGGCAACCCCTGTTCGTGAATCGTACTACAGTGTCTCAGATATTCCAGACCAGAGGTATGCTCACGTAGAACAAGATAACGATTGGGATCATTTGGAAGGTTCAGTGCCTGAGCCAGATCAACCTGTCGCAAGTTTGGTTTGTCACTAACGGATTTATCATTGAAAGCTGCCGATGTTCGCAGCCAGCCGTTGGCTTGTTGATAGGCGTTATTATAGAGCACCAGTACGCTTTCATTCCCAACCCGGTTGGTATAGGCGAATACGTTCTCATTAACCGAACCATCCTGGTTATACAGATCGAATAAACGAAATTCCGCTACTTCGGCAAACAGGTAGCGTTTGCGTAACACCGGAAAAATATCCCATTCATGGCGCTGGACCAGTTCCTGGTCCGGTTGTTCATCCCAGTAAGCCTGCCGGAATTCCATGCCGTATTTTTCCCGGAATCCTTCGATCTGCCCATGCCCGAACATCGGCAGGCCCGGCATGGTAAGCATCAACAGGGTGGTGCCGAAATATTTATCCCCAGTGCCAAACTGAATCGCAGCCGTTTCTTCGTCAGGGTTATTAAGGAAATTAACGAACCGCTTCAGGATCTGGGGATCGAATTCCAGGGTATTCTTGATTGTCTGGCGGTATTTGGCATTATCCTCCATCTTGAGCATATTCATGAAGGCGCTGTTATAAACCCGGTGCATGCCCAGGGTGCGGACGAAATAGCCCTCCATCATCCAGAAAGCCTCCGCCAACAGCAGAGTGTGGGGCACTTCCTCCGCCACCCGATCTACCACCTCGCGCCAAAACTCATGCGGAAAATGCTGGTTAAATTCCTCTTTACTCAAACCCTGCTCCGCTCGGGAGGGGATATCCCCACCACTCCCCGGTTCCGGGAACCACAGGCGCTGGAAATGGCGCTTGGCCAGAGTCATCGCTGCGTCGAAGCGGATGATTGGTGTCTGGCGAGCCACGTGTAGAATAGTCTGAATGACAGCTTCTCGAACCTCTGGCAGTAGATAATTGAGCTGGGCGGTGTCATTCCAGGGCATCGAAGTACCGTCGTTGCCATGATAGATAAAACGTTCTTCACCGGTCTGCCGGTTTACATAGCGAAATACTACCGCTGCATCCGATTGATCGTAATAATGATCCTCAATCTGGATACTGATCCGGTCATCTTCCGTCAGGTTGTCCGATTCAAATTTATAGGCTGGGTATGGGGAGTGCTGGGTTTGAACGTACCATTCGGGATGTTCGATAATCCAGTTAGCATCAAGGCCGGTATGGTTGGGAACCATATCGCTGGCCAGACGGATTCCCCGTTGTTGGCAGCGTACTTTCAGATTCTCGAAGGCCTCAGGTCCACCAAGTGAGTCGGCGATTATATACTCCTTCAGGGAATAAGCCGATGATTCGGCCTCGGGATTGCCGCACCATTGTTTGATTTTCTGAGATACTCGACTCCTTTTCCAGAGGCCAATCAGCCACAGGGCTGTGAAACCATACTGGGCTAGGCGATCAAGTTCAGCATCCGGAATCTGGTCTAAACGTTCGATGGAATACCCGTAGTTTTTGGAAAGTTGATCCAGCCAGACCAGGGCATTCTTGGCAATCATCACCACCCGTGGCATCCAGTCACTGTCGGGACTGAAGCGCTCGTACTCATCTTCACCCAGGCCGAACTCCAGCACAGATACCTCACCGGGACCGAATCCGCGGTCTTTTTGCTCCTCACTGCTGAAATCCAATCCCCGCAGCATGCGCAACAGGAATCTGCCCAGCAGATCGCCCCAGTTATCGCGGATAAAACGTAATTGGTCAGCCAGGGAGTTGGGTACTGCCAGCGCTGGTTGACGTAACAGGTCGATCAGATTTAGCTGATTTGGTCCAAAGGGTTTTTGGGAATTAAAGAAGTTGGTTAGATCAGCCATGATCTGCCGGTATCCGGTTTGGTTTTCCAATTCCGAATCGTCGAATAATTCCCTGAAAGGCTCAAAAGCCGGATTGATATTAGCCAGCCAGTGCAGGATCAGTTCTTCCAGAGTGTGAGCACGGTTGGATTCACCGGCAGTTGTACCCGTTAGATAGATAGCCGGTTCACTGTTATTCCGGAAAACCTCAACCGGAGGGAAATGAGCAATAAAGTACTCCAGGATGCGATCGATCTTGTCAACACTGTATTTAGTATCCAACCAATCCAGGATTGTGTCCAGGATATCGGCTTGGACGCTGGTACGATATTGGCCGAACAGGTAGTGCAGAATTTCGTCAATCAAACCCAGTGCATTCAAATCAGAAGCCAGTAAAGCCTGCTCGGGATGTTGACTCAGCTTACGGTCAGCATTCATTTCCCGGACGATTTCATGTGAAGCGCCGTAATTGGTTAATACTACATTACCATCTAAGGCGAACAACAATTCGTTAAAACCATATTTATCACGGATGTCCCGTGCGATATGGAATTCCCGTCGAACAGCTTGGTCTAATCGTATGTTGTCGGAAAGGGGGATGTAAATATTTTTAGCGATTTGAAATATCAATTGTAATGATCTCGGGTTTTAAAATTATCTTGGACGTTAGGCTTACCAGCCCTTTTTTACTGATAAAAAAGGCAGGGAGTTCAATGATCATGGTAGAACTTACAAAGGAAATTGATCGTTTTTTTACTGTCTTGCAGACCTGTTTCCAAGCTAATTTAAACAGATAAATTATTTACGGAGGTAAAGCATGTCATTAGGTCGGAAGATTTTTATTGGGATCACAGTTGTAATCTTAGTTGTAGTAATTGGAGCCGGATTATTTCTCCGTTCGCTGGCAACTAAAGGCATCCCGGATTACGATGGTACGGTGACCCTGCGGAATATGACTGATGAAGTCATCGTATACCGCGATGAGTATGCCATTCCACATATATATGCTAAAAATGAGCCTGATTTGTACCGCGCTACCGGTTATTGTATGGCGCAGGATCGACTGTTTCAAATGGATTTGATCCGCCGTGCAACTGCCGGTCGGTTATCAGAAATTTTTGGAGCGGATATGATCAATGCCGATCATATGTTGCGAGCCCTGCGAATTCCCGATAAATCACGACTGGTTTTAGCAGAAATGGATGAGAAGTTACTTGCCAGTGCCCAAGCCTTCAGCGATGGCGTGAATCAATTCATTGAAACCCATGTTGACAAATTACCGCTGGAATTTTCGATTCTTGGTTATCAACCTGAAATGTGGCTGCCGGAACATTCCCTCGACCTGGTGGGCTATATGGCCTGGGATCTGACCATGCCCTGGTCGATTGAAGTTGTTTTTCATAATATCCGTAAAAGAGTTGGCGAGGCCAAATACCAGCAATTACTTCCCGACCTGGAAGCCCAATCCAGCGTGGCCTATCCGGAATTTTCTGTGATCCCGGTTGAATTGGATTTTGATGATCTGCTGGTCGCCCAAACCCGCTCTCTGGAGAAGCTGGGACTGACTGTGTTCCGGGGTAGTAATAACTGGGTAATAAACGGTGAAAAAAGTGCGACCGGAATCCCGCTGTTTGCCAACGATATGCACCTTGGCTTTGGGTCACCGGGCATTTGGTACCAGATGCACCAGGTCATTGAAGGCGAATTGAATGTGACCGGTGTGGCTCTGCCAGGCCAGCCTTTTATTGTGGCCGGACACAATGATCAGATTGCCTGGGGTATGACCAATGTAATGGTTGATGACATGGATTTTTACCTTGAAAAAATAAATCCAGATAATCCGAATCAATATAAATTCAACGGTGAATGGCGCGATATGGAAATTAGAGTTGAAGAGATTAAATTAAAGGATGGTACAACTGTCACCCGTGAAAACCGTTTCACTCACCGGGGACCGATCGTCACTGGCTTTAAATCGGAAACAGATGAACCAATATCCATGCGTTGGATTGGTAATGAAATGAGCAATGAAGTTCGTACCCTTTACCTGCTGAGTAAAGCTGAAAACTGGGAAGAATTCAAGGATGCTGTTAGCACGTTTATATCGGTCAGCCAGAATATTGCCTATGCCGATGTAAATGGTAATATTGGTCTGTACTGCTGTGCCGGTGTTCCAGTGCGGGACGGTTGGAATGGAGTCGAACTAGTATCGGGCGAGACTGATCAATATGATTGGAAAGGTCTGGTGCCTTTTGAAAATCTGCCTTACGTATACAATCCACCCAGCGGATATGTTTCTTCAGCCAATAATAAGTCTGTCAGCGATAGTGCCGCTACCGTGATCCCCCAATGGCCGGCTTTGCACTATCGAATCGACCGTATCCGCGAAATGCTGAATGAGAAGGATATCCTAACAATGGATGATTTCCGCCGCATGCATGGTGATAATAAATCTAAGCTGGTAGAAGAATTGAAACCATTGTATTTGGAGAATTTCGAACTGATCGCGGACCTGTCAAAGATCGAGGAAGAAGCTTTACTTTTAATCAGGGACTGGGATGGAACCTACCCCCGCAACAGTTCGGCGGCCCTGATATTTGAACAGTTTTATAACGCCTTATTGCACAATGTCCTAGCCGATGAACTGGGCGAGGAATTGTTCACCAAGTACATTTCCACCAGTTACCTGTCACGATTTGCACTGAATGATATTAGTCGTGATCCGACATCACGCTGGTGGGATGATGTCAGTACCAATGATGTTACCGAAACATTTACAGATTGCATACAAACAAGTTTTCGCGAAGCCGTGGATCAATTGAGTCAGCAGTATGGCACCATTCCGTCAGCCTGGCGCTGGGGAGTTGCCCATACTTTAACATTAGAGCATCCCATGGGTGGTGTAAAAATTCTGGACAGACTGTTTAATCTTAACCGGGGACCATATGAAGCGAAGGGATCATCCCATACCGTAGGACCATTTGCCTACTCCTTTGCCGAACCCTATAAAGTGAATCATGGAGCTTCCCACCGCCATATCTATGATCTATCTGACTGGGATAAATCAATGTCGGTAATTCCCACCGGAGTCTGTGGTGTAGCTGCCAGTCCACATTATTGCGACCAGACCGAACTATATTTGGCCAACGAGTACCACAGCGATTATAGCTCACGAAGTTTGGTGGAACAAAATGCTCGTTACACTTTAATATTGACAGGCAATTAGAAAACTTTACCAAATGGATGCTATCCGCCGGCTGGCGGATGGCATCCGTCACATAAAATTATGACAGCATTTATAAACTGGTGGCAGCATCTGCCATCACAAATGGACCCGACTATTTTCACCATCGGTAATTTCCCGATCCGCTGGTATGGGACAATGTATATTGCCGCTTTCACAGTTGTGTATTTGTTATCATCTTACCGGATCAGAAAAGAGCACTTGCCCTTTAACAAAGATTTCCTGAGCAATGTTATCACCTGGGCTATCCTGGGGTTGCTGTTGGGTGGGCGGTTCGGGTATGTACTTTTTTATAATTTGGACCAATTTCTTTCTGAGCCATTGAGTATTATTTCACCATTTAGCAGGGAAGGCGGACAATTACATTTCACCGGTATCGCCGGTATGTCCTATCATGGTGGTGTAATCGGGATTTTGATAGCCTGGATAGTCTTCGCCCGGAAACACCGTATTTCCATATTCAAAATAGGTGATTTTATTATCCCGGCCGTTCCCCTGGGATTTACTTTCGGACGGCTAGGAAATTTTATAAATAGCGAACTTTATGGTCGAGTAACCAATGCATCGATCGGAATGTATTTCCCTTCTGCAATGAACGGGCTGTTACGCCATCCATCACAGCTTTACGAAGCGCTTTTTGAAGGTTTGATTCTGTTTGCCATCGTCTGGCCGCTGCGTAATAAAAAGCTGTTCACCGGTTTTATCTCCGGGCTGTACATATTCGGATATGGTTTTTTCCGCTTTTTCATTGAATTCTTTCGACAGCCGGACGACCATTTGGGATTTGTGTTGGGCCCCCTATCAATGGGACAAGTCCTCTGCCTTGCCATGATGATCGGTGCCGGCCTGTTGTGGTATCTAGCGAAGCGGGTGGAAATTCAATCATCCTAAGTTCCTTGTGCCCGAAGTTAATCTGACCTAATTTTAACTATCTTTAAAAAATTAAAAGGAATTGGAATGGCTATCGATAATAGAATCAGCAAGATAATTAAACGTGATGGACGTACGGTCCCCTTTGAAACGGAAAAAATCGTAAGTGCCGTTTACCGGGCAGCTTTGGAAGTGGGAGGGCATGACCGGGAATTAAGCAAGGAGATTGCCCGGAAGGTTGTAAATCTGTTAAATGAATATTATACGCCGCCGCATATCCCTTTGGTGGAGGAAATCCAGGATATTATCGAAAAAGTATTGATCGAAAACGGTAATGCCAGAACTGCGAAAGCATATATACTTTACCGTGATTATCGCCGGCGTGAACGCCATCGCAGATCCGAACGGCATGGCAAGGATACTTCCCTGCCCTACAAAATGATTCTGGAAACTTTAATCTGGAATATTGATCATAGTTGCGAAACTACCGGAAAATTAAACCAGCGTATTAATGAAGGTAGTTTTCCCGACCTGGTGCGCGAAGCTGATCAATTATATGATCAAAATCTTGTTTTGGCGGCCGAATCAATTGCCACAGTGCAAGATGACCTGCGCCTTATCATAGTTGCCGGGCCGTCCTCATCCGGGAAATCCACCACTACGGCTAAATTATCGGCTAATCTGAATAAACTGGGCATTGATACTTTTCCTTTGAATCTTGACCACTATTTCTTCGATCTGGAAATGCACCCCAAAGATGAGCATGGTGATTACGACTTTGAGCAGCCGGTAGCGCTTGATATTGCCTTGATCAATGAACATCTTGAAAAATTGATAAGTGGTGAAACAGTGCAGATACCGCGCTATGATTTTGGCGTGGGAAAGCGGTTTAATGATGGTGAAATCGTATCAATCAAACCAAATCAGGTAATTTTGCTTGATACCCTGCACGGCCTGCATGAACCTATGACCCGCAGTGTTCCTGATAACCGGAAATATAAAGTTTATATCGAGACAATCACCCAATTACGCAATAATGTCGGGCAGTGGATTCGTTGGGCTGATATCCGTTTATTACGACGAATGGTGCGTGATAAAGCGCAGCGCGCCTATGATCCAATGAAGACTGTTGGTCACTGGCATTATGTGCGCCGCAGTGAATTGAAACATATTATTCCGTTTATTCACAATGTGGATTTTGTGTTAAATGGTTCTCTGCCCTACGAGTTGCCATATTTGAAAAAACATCTGTTTCATTATTTGCCGGAATTAGTCGCAACCTGGAAAGATGATTCAGCGCGCCGCGATGCTTATGTTAGGGCTGAACGTATTAATAATTTATTATCCGAAATTGAGCAGTATGATGATGAATCAATTTTGCCTCCGGATTGCCTGCTGCGGGAATTTATAGGGGGAAGTATCCTGAAGCTGCATTAAGTATATTGAAGTTCAATTTTGGTGCAACAACTGTGGTTCATCAAAACTGATGTGATGAGTAATAATAAGAAGCAATGAGTGATTTGTAATAAGTAATCTGTGTAATCCGTGAAATCTGTGGTTCAGGTAGCTTTTTACTAAACATTTATCCTTTAATATTTTTCTTTGTGATCTCTGTGCCTCTGTGTCTCAGTGGTTAACTCTTTTTCGCTCTAGTCAACCGTATAACCGTTATCTCATTTGGAATACCAATTCGCAGAGGCGGACCCCAGTAACCGGTCCCACGATTTACATAAACCCAGGTTCCCTTATGGTTGTATAAACCAGCCAGATAAGAATGAGCTCGTGCTACAACCAGATTAAAAGGTTTGAACTGTCCGCCATGGGTATGACCGGATAGTTGTAGATCCACACCCAATTCTTCAGCGGAATAAATGCTGTTTGGCTGGTGGGCTAAGAGTAGTTTGGTTGAGTCAGCTGGTGCACCCTTCAGGGCTGCCTGAGGATCAGTCGCGTGCTTGGGGAGGATGCGGCCTGCTTCCAGGTCAGTGACTCCGGCCACTGTTAGCTTGGCTCCCTTTACATCCACCAGCCTATATTCATTGACCAGATTGGTAAAGCCAATTCGTTCAGTTTCTTGCAACCAATGCTCGACCCCGGAATAATATTCATGATTACCAGTAATAAAAAATTTTCCATAGGGTGCCCTGAGATTTATTAGGGGTGCCACATCATTCGATAAATGGCTGACCGATCCGTCGACCAAGTCGCCGGTGAGAACCACCAGATCCGGTTTTAGAGCATTCACCTGGTCGGTCACCTGCTGAACAAAATCGCGCTTGATGGTCGGGCCCACATGAATATCGGAGATCTGGACGATTTTAAAACCATCCAAACCCTCCGGTAAATTGGTGATTGGCACATCCACTTCAATTACGTCCGGCTTGCGCCGGGCCTGGAAATACCCATAGGCCGACAAGCTGGTCGTCAGGGTCAATAATCCCAGATTCATAGCGGTGACGACAAACTGGCGTTTGCTAGGATCGGTGATGGTTGTTTCGGTTTCATTGCCAGTCAGACTTGTAATCCAGGCCAGGATTTTCGTTCCGCCAAGCCACAGCCCCCAGCCAAGATCGCGGGTGATAACAACCGTCAGAGTCAATATAAAAAAGCCCAGACTGGTATAACCAATCCATGACATGAAATCAGTAAAACGGTTTTCAACGCCATTAAAGCGCAAGACTGGTCCCGCCAAAGAAAGCAGGGCCAGGACGGCAATAAGTACCCAGAGCGCTATAACCCAGGGTGTGTTAAGTCCCAGGGTCGGGATAATCCGCAAGCCCACATAGCCGTATATCAATCCTAGAACTGCCAGTACCACAAACAGAAATATCATTGGTATTCTTTGCATTTATTTTTGAATTCAAGTTGCATTTAATGATAAGAAGTGGATTAAGTTTCCCAGTTGAAGTTGACACCGGTCAGTTTTTCCGAAGCAACCCACAGCGCGGCAGCATCAGTTTCATTATGGGAAGAGGCATTGGATTGGACTTTAACAGCCGGGCCGCGCCAGCCGCCCCAGTTTTTGGGACCATAATATTCACCACCGTTTACGTTGCTGGCAACTGCGGCACGAATTGTTGGTAAGGCACCCATCGGAGGTGTCTGGGCAATAAATCTATTCAAAAAATTCGCGACACCCATGTACTGTTGTAGATTAGTGGCGGTCCAGCCCGGGTGGGCAGCTACAGCAATGGAATCAATATTATGGTTTTCGAATTTACGTTGCAACTCGTAAGCGAAGAGCAGATTGGACAATTTAGTTAATCCATAGACGGAGGATTTCTTATAACCTTTTTCAGCATTTAGGTTGTCCTGATCAAATTTTCCCATATTGTGTGCCATGCTAGCAACAGTAATGACTCGAGCTGCTGCTGTCTTTTTAATTAGCGGTAAAAGAAACCCGGTAAGCGCAAAATGTCCCAGGTGATTGGTGCCAAATTGCATCTCAAAGCCATCGGCTGTTTTATAATGCTCAGGCAAGGCCATGACGCCAGCGTTATTGGCCAGGATGTCCAGGCGATCGTATTTGGCGCTGAAATCGTCTGCAAATTTGCGGACCGATTCCAGGCTGGCCAGATCCAGTTCCAGCAAATCCAATTTGGCTTTGGGATTGGTATTGCGGATTTCACTTGCTGCCGATTGCGCTTTTTCCAGGTTGCGGCAGGCCATTACAACAGTGGCGCCATGGGCGGCAAAAGCGCGGGCGGTTTCCAGTCCGATTCCGCTGTTGGCCCCGGTAACGATAGTGATTTTTCCAGTCAGATTCGGTATTTCAAAATTTAGTTCCATAATTAACTCCTATTTCCCAGGTGAATATTGAGGATCATTCATGTATTGCTGCCACCAGTACTGATTTTCATACTGGGCAGGATTTACAATTTCGCCGATCATGGGGGTGATCAGGTTAGCTGAATTTGCGTCTGCTTCTTTTACTAATTCTTCGGCTGGGGTGTACCAACTGTGAAGGGCCAGATCGAAGGTGGCCCAATGGATTGGTACCAGTCGGGTACCTTTCAGTTGTTGGTGGATTTTAACTGCATTTACAGGTCCGGCATGGATCGAACTCCAGGCTTTGTCGTAGGCGCCGATCTCGATAAAGGTTAGATCGAAGGGACCATACTGCTGGCCGATTTCGGCCATTTCTGGTGTCAGTCCCGTATCACCACTGAAAAATACACGCTGGTTTTTGCCGATTATTGACCAGGATGTCCAGAGAGTCATGTCCCTGTCCAGTAGGCCGCGGCCGGAAAAATGGCGGGCTGGTATGGCAACTATTTGCAGTCCGTCCAGGTCGTATCGATCCCACCAGTTCAGTTCCACAATTTTATCGGCCGGGATACCCCAATCATGCAGCCTGCGACCGATGCCAATCGGTACAAGAAATAATAATTCGCGATCTGCCAGAGTTTTAACGACCACTTTATCAAGGTGGTCAAAATGGTCGTGGGAGATTAAAACTGCATTGGCCTCCGGCAGGTTTTCGATTTTAATCGGCGCCGGTTGGAAGCGTTTGGGACCGGCCCACTGCACCATTGACGACCGTTCCGACAGCATGGGATCGATGAGCAGCCGTTGCCCTTCAATTTCGAGGATCACAGAGGAATGTCCTAGCCAGGCGAAGCGCAGGTCAGGTGAGGGTGCTTGATCAAACTGGTCAGTAATTGGGATTACTGGCAATGGTTCGGCCGGATATTTATCGGGGATACCGGCACGAATAAATTTAATGGTAGTTTTTAGCATATTGGTAAAATTTAGTTTATCGGAGGGCAAGCGATTGTAAAACTTCCGCCCTTTGTAGTTAACGGCGTTTTCAGCCATTGTTGTCGATACTAGCGTTCGAGCCCGGTACTGTCGGATTCCTAAGGCCGATAGCCAGCTTGCAGCGAGCAGCATGATAATCAGTAGCATTAATTTCCTTCTATTCATAAAATAAAATCTGATTGAGTAGTCACTCAGTATTAGTAGTAAAATTTTTTAAGTCTTATGGCAATCCCAAAAACATTCCCAGGCTTGTTCAATGAAAGTATTGTTATTACGTAATTCCGGTTTCTGCCAGATCAGTTCCACCAGTCCGAGGATTAGAAAATAAAAATTGTTCATGTGCAGTTCAATCGGCACATTCTTTAGAATACCGGCATCGATAGCAGCGTGGATCGACTGAGTCATCTTATCGGTCATATCCAGAATAGCATTATCCTCTTTGATTTTATCTTCGAAAGGTGAATTGTGAATCTGTTGAACAAATTTGAATTTATGGGGCTGGTCCACACCGTAATTCCACATATTGGACCAGATCAGGCGGAATTTTCCTTCCGGGGATTTGACCTTATCCAGGCCAGTCATCATCACCCGGTAGAATTCCAGCTTGGTCTCCAGGAACAGGGTGTAGATCAAATCTTCCTTAGTCTTGAAATAATGAAAAAGTATCCCGGCTGAAACGCCCGCCGCTTTGGAAATGGCTGCTGTGGGCGTGGCGTGAAAGCCTTGATCCACAAACAGGTGCAGAGCAGCGTCTAAAATTTTGGCTCTTTTTTCAATATGTGATTGAGTAGTCACTCAATAATTTAAAAAGAGCAATTAAAACAACCAAACATAATTATTAAAGTATTGAGATGAATTTACGGTACTAACTGCCAGAGATTGACGGTCCGAGGATTATTTAGATGTTATTGAACTGATAAAAAATTGCAAATTAGACCGTTCATCAGCGAAGTACTTGCGTGCTTTTTGGTGCGCGTCAAAACGTAATTGTTCGATTTTTAGCATTAATTGATCTACTTCGGTTTGCCCTGTGTTTAAAATATATTCCTTAATGGCTTCATCGATTATTAACCAGTCATGCGCCTCGCCCAAAATCTGCTGAAAGGATCGCAAGTAGGCCAGCTTTGCCTTTGAAATATCAACCAGAGCCGGTGCCAGCAGTTCAATGCTGTAGCGCAAACGCTTGTAGCGCACGCGCATTTGATGCAGGGCTTGATCATCGCTGCCCATGACAGCCGACTCAAACAGAGAAGCGACCTTGGTGTAGGAATTGGTTATCAAATCTGGTAATGATTTTTTTAAAGTTGCTTGTAATAAGCTGTGATAATAGGTCACTTCGGCGCAACTGACAATCGGGGTGTGATCTAAAGCCTGTATTGCTGCTACAATTGATTGTGTTACATCAATTTCTTTTTCAATGAGATTGTTTAAAAAGCATTTTGCGGTGTTTGTAACAGGAGTCCTGTTCTGTATTTTTAAAGTTATTTCCTGGATATCGCGAACATTTCCCAATTGTCTTCGAAATATCTGGATTTGGCTGAGATCTTTTTTTCGGAACAGTTTCCAGCGGTATAACTGGTTGGTAACTTGATGGCCCATCAGTAATCGCCTTAAGGATGTACTTAAATCGTGGGTCGCCGTAGGTGTGGGATCGGTCAGTACTTCATTCAGGCAGTTGATAACTTTCCGAGCGCGCAACCGGTTTCCTTTGGAGAGGATCTGAGTGATATCAGTATCGGCCAGATTCATAGTGCTGATCGTGAAGACCTTAATCAGGTTTATTTTCTTCGATCCGTGTAACGATTCCGTCCATTGAAGTGGCCAGAATTGAATTAGCATTGATCGGATTGATATTGTTTACCAGTCCGACACCGATGCGATAGCGCCATCTCAGGGAGCCGGTATCGGCATTCAGAGCAAAAACATAACCATCCTTAGTACCGTAGAAAACAGTGCCTCCGAATTCCACCGGTGCTGATGGATCTATATCATAATCGTGACCGGCATGCACAGCCCATTTCAGTGTGTTTTTCAGAGGGCGTGCTGAGTAAGCCACCACCGTGTCCCACATTGTCTTGGCGAAGATGGTTTTAAAATCCTCTGAAATCCCGATGCTTTCGCGCACCTGATAGCGATCTGATCTCCAGATTGTTTTTCCGCTTCGGGCATTAATACAGGACATGACCCGGTCCGGAGCGACGATATAGATTTTTTTGCCGGAAGCAACGGGGGTGCAGACAGCCGGTGAATACAATATACCCGGCCGGCCATCATTCCATTTCCATTTTAGTTTACCGGAACTGGTATTCAAGGCATAGAGATTGCCATCCCAGGCACCGAATACAACCAGTTTTCGATGAATCAGCGGTATCGATTCCACAAATCCCTCTACCTGCTTGAATTCCCAGATTACCCGGCCGGTCAATAAATCAATTGCCCGAAACAGATGATCGCTGCCACCGCAATAAACAATACCCTGGTGAATAGCTGGTGATGCAACAACCGGGGTATTGGTTTTAACCTGCCAGATCGGTGTTCCGTCGTGAATTGAGAGACAATAGATCGTTGAATCGGTAGCTCCGAAGACGACCCGTTCATGCCCCAGGGCGGCAGTAGAATAAATTGGAGCACCAATCTGTTTGGCCCAGACCAGCGATCCGCTTTCCAAATCGAGTGCTGTGATGTTTCCACCACCATCCGTCACAATCGCATAATCACCAGCGATAGATGGAGCGGAAGCGATGGCATAACCGGTATTATATTTCCAACTGGTTTTGATTTCAGGGTAATCCGAATTAGAACTGAAATCCGGCCGGTCATATTCTACGGTTACATCGTATTCCTGATCTTCAATCGATAATTGGTGCCAGGTTGGTAACGTTTCCTGGCCTGGGATACGTTCCCTAAATTGGGCACTGTCTGGCCAGATCGACACGATATTGTATCCACCAACCGGATCGTTGCGACGCAGGGTCGACCGGCCCATTATACCAGGAACATCCTCGTATACGGCAGCCCGGTTGGCGTGACCGTGTCCGTGTAGGATGGCCTGGGAATTATACTGCTTGATGATATCGAGGAACTGATACCAGTTACTTACCGATGAATCGATCGGATAATGAGTGATAAACAATAATTTCTGAGAAGGATCAGACAGTTGCGTTAGTACCGAATCCAGCCAGTACAGATCCTCGGGAACAATATATCCGTTGCCCATTCGCAGGAGTGGTCCTTGATGAATGCCAATGAAACGGATATTTTCATACTCGAAATTGAATTTATCATCGCCCCAGAGATCAATGAATTTTCGTGTCCCCGACGCTGACCATTTGGTGTCGTGATTGCCGGGTATGATATAATACGGTGTTTCCAGTTGATCGAGAATAACCTTAGCTGTATCCAGGTAACCATCGATATCTAGTTCGGCAATATCACCTGAGATGATGGTAAAGGCGATATTATCCAGTGAATTAATATCGGCCACGGCCCGGCGCAGATCCTCCGTGGCTGTAGAGGTGCCGATATGCGTGTCTGTCAACCAGGCAAATTGGATGGGTTCCGGTTCACCAGCACTTAGCCCGCCGATCAAGATAGAAAAGATTAAGGCTGAAATTTGGTTCTTTATTTCATTCATAATGTGTTGATTACTCCGGTAGATTATTCAACATGTCTTGCATTTGGTCGCGGCAGGCCTGAAATGCCGCTCTACCCTGATCGGGATTACAGCATTTCATATACGCAGCAAACGTGCCGGATATGGTGTCTATGAGGACTTTTTCTGATAAATCGCCAGGATCACCCCGGAAAAAAGTTTGCGTCTGAATCTGATTAACTTGAATTGATCGACCGAAATTAAACTCTGCAGTCCATTTCGGTTAATATATTTGGAAAAATTGCGATAGTGATCACCACCGGCCATTCGCTCAATAGCCCAGATCCCGGCCTTCCCCAGACGACTGGTATCTTGGTCAAAAATATAATCCACGATTAACAGAATACCGTCATTTTTTAGCAGACGATAGGCTTCTGCTAATAAACTTTCCTGTGTTGTCCGATCTTTTTCATGGATCGCAAAGCTGATTATTACGCCATCGAAGGAATCATCAGCGAACGGTGTGGCGGTGGCATCGTATAAATACAGGTTGATGGAGTGATCACCCTTACGGGCTACCTCCAGCATGGCTGGCGAAAAATCAACACAGTGCAGATTGGTGAATCCGTTGCGGGCTAGGATTTTCATCTGATTTCCGGTCCCACAGCACAGATCCAGCAGTGCCTTATCCTGGTAGTTCTTCAATTCATCCTGGACGGAGCGGCGGATAGATTTGACGGCCAGGTGCAGAAATGGATCGTACAGGAGCGCTGATAGAGTAGATCCGGGATTCATCAGACTTCGGTGTTTATTTCATAAGATATTTGCACAAATCCATCAGCAAATTGACAGGTGTGTTCAATTTGCAATTTCCGCTCGATAGTATGACCAATAAACAGGGGAATACCTTCCCCCAGGGCAACGGGTACGATTGTCTGAATTACCCGATCAATCAACTGATTGTCAAGGAATTTCCCGGCGGTGGTTCCACCACCTACCAGCCAGATGTGTCTGTACCCGGATTGATTTAATTCATCAATTAATTGATCGATGGCGGCAACAATTTTTACATCATTGCGATTGGTTGCCAGTGAACTGCTGGTCAGTACAAAGGTTGGGTTATTGGGATAGGGCCAGTCGCCGAAACCGAGGACCTGCTCATAGGTAACACGGCCCATGACCAGAGCATCTACTGAATTGTAAAAATCCGAATAACCGTAATCCTCACCACCCTGCTTAGATTGTGGTAGCCAGTCAACACTTCCATCGCTCCGGGCAATAAAGCCATCCAGGCTGGTGGCGATGTAGTAGGTGAATTTCATTGATCGTTGAACGTTTTTGAAAAGGCGGATGCAATTAATCCTGCCGGTACCGCAATTATCCCCATTCCAATTATTAATATGAAAAATGTAAATATTTTGCCGCCAACAGTTATTGGATAAATATCACCATAGCCTACAGTTGTAAGAGTTGCAACCGCCCACCATAAAGAGTGAAATATGGACTTAAAGGCATCAGGTTGCGCAACATGTTCAAAATAATATATGCCTACTGCAGACAAGTAAAGAAGAAATAGTGCTGCTAATATGAAAATCAATATTTCATCTTTAATGCTCGTAAAAGCTCTTTGCAGCCTGGCGATTGCAGTACTAAAGCGGAATAATTTGAAAACGCGGAAAATTCTAAACAATCTGAATATTCGTACGGATCGCAAATCGATACCAGATGTAATATAAAATGGCAGAATGGCAAGCAAATCCAGTATACCGTAAAAACTAAAAATGTATTTAAACTTTTCCTCAGTAACAATAATTCTGAGTAGATATTCTACACTAAATAATAAAACGATCGTTATTTCCAGGATTACTAAAATTTCATTTAAAGATCCAGGTAAATCAGGTAAAGTTTCTATTGTAAACGAGATTAATGAAATAAGAATCAGAATTTGTACTATCAGATCAAATGTACGACCTGCTCTTGTGTCTGTTTGTTCTACTATATTTTTTAATTTATTTAACATGATTTATTAGTAACCTTCCAGGTTACGTTTTGCAACCTGGAAGGCTACCAGTTATTTGGAAAAATGCCATCCTTAACAAATCAAGGTGCAAAGATATTATTCAAAGTTGACTGCACTTTTTGCTGGGTGGTTTTGTTAATCTGTCCCAGTTTTTGAATCAGCCGGGTTTTATCGATGGTACGTATTTGATCGAGCACGATCTTCCCTGATTTGCCCTGAAACTTGATGGGCACCCGCGAGGGATATAATTTCCCTTTGGTGGTCATCGGGGCCACTATCACGGTATTGATATAGCGGTTCATTTCATCTGGTGAAATAATCAGACAGGGCCGTGTTTTTTTAATCTCGCTGCCGATAGTTGGATCCAGATTGACCAGGAAAATGTCAAAACGGCTGGCTACCATTCCCATTCCTCTGCATCCCAGGTTGTGGTTGAATTTGAATCACTGATCAGCAACCGATCATCCTGATTGTCGGCCAGGGCCCGGAACTGATTATCCCAATTCGCGCGGGGATGTTCCGCAGAACTGATAATCAATTTTTGATCGCTGATATTCAAATTCACTTCATTATCGAATTGGCATTGCTCAATGACGGCTTTGGGAATGCGAATTCCACGCGAGTTTCCGATGCGTATTATTTGTGCTTTCATAGTTACAATGTAATTACATTGAGGGATTAGTAACAACCTTCCAGGTTACATCTTGCAAACTGGAAGGTTATCGATTTCAGGGCTGCAATCCATTGGCTGGTGGATGGTAGCCTTTAGCTAATTATTTTTCAAAAACCACCTTTCCACCAACTACCGTCATTATCACTTGAGCGTCACGGATGGTCTCCGGTGCGATCGCGGTCAAATCCTGATCGATGATCACAAAATCGGCCAGTTTCCCCGGTTCCAGGCTGCCCTTGATCTGTTCTTCGTATGAAGCGAAAGCAGCATCGATTGTATAGGCCCGTAAGGCCTCTTCAACAGTCAGCTTTTCTTCCGGAATCCAGCCACTGGGATTTTTATCGTCCAGGGTGCGCCGGGTAACGGCGCCATAGATGCCTTCTAATGGGGTTGGTGGTGCTACATACCAATCACTGCCGAAAGACATGGTTACTCCATGTTCGGCCAGAGTCCGGAAAGCGTAGGTGGTTTTACAGCGCTCATAGCCGATATAACCTTCCGCCCAGCGGCCGTCATCGATGCAGTGATAGGGTTGCATGCTGGCGATCACATCCAGGTCACGGTAGCGTACAAAATCTTTGGGGTGAATATGCTGGGAATGCTCGATCCGGAACCGGCGATCACGGTTGCCGTTGACGGCCACCACCCGGCCATAGAGATCCAGTAAAATACTGATGGCACGATCGCCGATAGCGTGGGTCACAACCTGCAAACCAGCGGCATCGGCCGTCTGGTATAAAGTGTACAACTCTTCAGGATCATTTACCAGGAGACCTGTATTGGTTGTATCATCGATGAAAGGTTCGAAAAAAGCAGCCGTGTGGGAACCCAGTGATCCATCCATGAAGGATTTCAGACCGCCCCAGCGCAGCCACTCATCGCCAGGACCTTCCCGATCGATTTTAGCAACTAGTTTTTGCCAGGTCGCTAAGGGTACGTTAGCACTGATCCGCGTACGCAGATTCCCTTTTTTCCGGGCCGTTTCGAAGATTCGCAGATCATCCCAGGTACCCATATGCTGAACGGAAGTGACACCCTGCCGGGCGACATAATCCATGGCTGCATTCAGAGCGCGGAATTTCAGTGAATCGGGCGCTTCCGGTTCCACGGTGTTAACCGGGTCCATGGCATTATCCTTTAAAATTCCCGTGGGATTTCCGATGGCATCGCGGACAATTGTGCCGCCCTCCACATCAGGTGTACTGGCATCGATCCCAGCCGCTGACAGGGCCAGGCTGTTGGCCAAGGCCATATGGCCATCCAGACGGTTAATCCAGACTGGATTCTTCGGAGTCACTGCGTCGATCCAGTCTTTGGTGGGCAGTTCACCGCCCCAGAGGGTATGGTCCCAGTCGCCACCAGAGATCCAGGTGCCGGGCTCAAGCGTTTTGGCATATTCGGCAACACGTCGTATAAATTCCTCCTTTGACCTGGCGTCCCGTAACTGAACCGAAGCCAGATTGAAGCCACCTGCCAGAAAATGCAGATGAGAATCATTAAAGCCGGGGGTAATAAACTGTCCGTGAGCATCAATAATTTTGGTTTCCGATGCTGCCAGCTTAGTGATTTCCTTATTATTGCCAACTGCCAATATTTTAGCTCCAACAACCGCCAGCGCTTCTGCTTGTGGTTGATCCGGATTTCCCGTCCAGATATTGGCATTGGTTACAATTAAAGTAGCTTTTCCGTTAACATCCATATCTTTACAACTCCAACAAAATATTATTAGTAAAACCAACAAAACCTTGCTTCGCCCCGCCAAACGCGAGCGTCTGGAAAAAATCCTTATTTCCATGTTTATACCTTTCAGTGGTTAATGGCTGGCGCTGATTTCCCATAAAAGAAACAGCGTATACCATGAAAAATATAGCACTGTTCAGCGGCCAGTTGATCTAAAAGATTACTAATCTGAAAAGATCGATAGTACCTTTATTCCGGCAGGAACAAGTCCGGAGAGTCGTTCCTGTGGAAATATTAAATTTTATTTGATGATTAATGTTTTAGCGTCGCGGCTGACAGTCTCTCCGATTTGACAGGTTGCTAAAACTCCGTTATTCTCAAGTTTTTTTAGCAATTCCCTGACTTTTTCCTGCGCTACTGCGATCAATAGTCCACCGGAAGTCTGGGCATCGTTGAGTAATAATTGTCGGACTTCTGAAATGCCATCGGCATATTCGGCAAATGGATTAGTATAGTCACGATTATCGCGGGTGCCACCAGGAATTATACCAGAAGTTGCCAGTTCGACCGCGCCCGGCAAAAAGGGGATTGCTGATGAATCAATTTCAGCGCTTAGTTTAGAGCCCTTCATCATTTCCAGCAAATGTCCCAGCAGACCGAATCCGGTGATATCTGTACAAGCATTAACGCCAACGGCCTGCATCGCCTCGGCCGCGAATTTGTTCAAAGCCGCCATCGTTTCGGTAAGCACCGCGGCCTGGTCCGGTTCCAGCAGTCCGCGCTTCAGGGCAGTGGATAAAATCCCTGTTCCGATCGGTTTGGTAAGAATCAGGGCATCGCCTGGTTGAGCGCCAACATTGGCCACGATTTTGTTTGGGTGGATAATGCCAGTGACGGCCAGGCCGAATTTCGGTTCAGTGTCATCTACAGTGTGGCCACCGATAATTGCGATCCCCGCCTCAGCCGCCTTGTCCTGGGCGCCCAGCAGGATTGCTTCCAAAACTGACATGGGCAGGCGATTGCTGGGAAAGCCGACCACATTCAGGGCAAACAAGGCTTTGCCGCCCATCGCATATACATCGCTTAATGAATTGGCAGCCGCAATAGCGCCGAATTGGTAAGGGTCATCAACAATGGGTGTGAAAAAATCCACCGTTTGAATAATAGCCGTGTTATCATCAATGCGGTAGACGGCAGCGTCATCGGCGGTGTCGGTGCCCACCAGAATATTAGCGTCGTCCGGCACAGACAGTTTCTGTAGTACTTTTTCTAACAACTGCGGGCGCAGTTTACAGGCACAGCCCAAACCATGCGTGTATTTGGTCAGGCGAATTTTTTCAGTTGAATCGGTTTCAATTATCACGGAATCGGCCGGCTGGAGTCGTTTTACGACTCGTGATATTTCGTTAATTGCTTGGTCGATCTCGTCACTGGTGGTGAAACGCCCTACCGAAAAACGGATCGTGCCCATGGCGTATTCCAAGGGCAGGTCCATTGCTTCCAGTACGGAGGATACATCCACTTGATCAGCGTGGCAGGCCGCCCCGGCCGAGGCAGCCACCCCTTCCAGTTCTGCCAGGATGGTGTTGGCTTCCATTCCGGGGAAGCTGATACTGCTGGTATTCGGCAGGCGTTTTTCCGGATGGCCGTTAATACGAATTTGGGGGAACTCATTTTTCAATCCCGTTTCCAGCCGGTCCCGCAGCTTGCGCAGATGAGCCGCTGCTTTTTCCAGGTCGTCACCGGCCAGCTCGCAGGCTTTGCCCAAGCCGACAATCTCAATCACGTTCTCGGTTCCGGCCCGCCGGTTCATTTCATGGTCGGCACCGTGAATTTGTTTTCCCAGCCGCACGCCGTTGCGGACATATAAAGCTCCAATTCCTTTAGGCGCGTACAGTTTGTGGCCGGCGATCGAAAGTAAATCGACACCCAGTTCGGCCACTGTGACCGGAATTTTTCCCAATGACTGGGCACAGTCACTATGGACCAGCACAGCATGGCGATGAGCAATTTCTGCAATTTCGGCCAGTGGTTCGATTGTACCTACTTCATTATTGGCGTGCATGATCGTGACCAGAATAGTCTGCGGTGTAAGGGCTTCTTCCACCTGCGCCGGGTCGATAAGGCCATATTTGTCAACCGGTAGACGGGAGATTTTATAGCCCCGGGTCACGAGATAGTCGCAGACTTCGGTGACGGCCGGATGCTCAATTGCTGAGGTAATGATATGATTGCCGTGCTCACGATAATTTTCAGCAACCCCCTTGATGGCATAATTGTTGGCTTCCGAACCACCACTGGTGAAAATGATTTCATCTAAGGAACATTCCAATAAATCAGCTATTTGCCGCCGGGCAATATTAACAGCCTTGCGGGCGGTAATTCCGTAAGCATGACTACTGGAGGGATTTCCAAAATGTTGATTGATAAAAGGCAGCATAACTTCTGCTACCCGTGGGTCAATCGGTGTTGTGGCGTTGTAATCGAGATAGATGGGTTCCATTGTTTGGTGCGTTTCCTGATCCATAAAATGTGTTGAAGATTGTAGCTAATGTACGATGTAACTGCGGTTTATTGCTATTGCTGAGCTAAATTCACCGGTAATCATTAGCAACCGTTAAAGATATTGTATGGGTTACGGAAATGAATATTAAATCCAATTGGATAACCAGTATAATTTTATTCTGTCATGTGGGATTAACCGCCAATCCGGCTAATTTCATTGATAGTCAACCGGTGGGACCAGGAATTATTCATCATCATGAATATCGGGCAGCGGGACCCTGGCATTTTCAAATCCTAGAAATTGATCTGACCGATACTCTGATCCATCTGGAAACCGTTAAAGCCGGTGATAATGTCAGTGGTTACGAGCGTACTTCGGCTATGTCAGCCCGTAAAGATGCTGAAGGTCACCGGGTGGTGGGTGCAATCAATGGTGATTTCTATGCTGCCGGAGGTATTCCGATCGGTACACAAATTATTCAGGGTAAAGTACTGAAAGATCCCTATCCACGTTCTGTATTTGCCATGGACTTGGACAAAAAACCATATATTGACATTGTCAGTTTTACTGGTCAGTTGATCGCAGCCAATAGTTCCAGCGCCGGGATTACGAAGGTCAATGCTGGCCGGTTGACAGATAATCTTATTGTTTACAACGACTATTTTGGTGCTACTTCCCAAACCAATTATTGGGGTACGGAAGTTATCGCTCTATATATTGATGATCAGCAGTTTGTTAATAGTACCAAGCTGGTAGTGGTTACCAATAAGGATAGTATTATGGCCGAAGGACATGGAAATAATACTATTCCGAATAATGGGATTGTGTTATCCGGCCATGGAATTTCCGCCACTTTTTTGAATGAACAAGTATTTATTGGTGATACTTTAGCTTATATCCTTAATATGCCACCTATTACGGCACCCCTGCTGGAAATGATCGGTGGCATGCCGCGCTTGATCCGCGATAGTGTAGCTACAGTGGAGTGGAATGCGGAAGGAACAAGTTATAGTTTTGCCCACGATCGTCATCCCCGGACGGCAGTGGGCTTTAATCAGGATTCTACCAAAGTATATTTTTTCACTGTGGATGGACGTCAGGCAGGCTACAGCACGGGTATGTCGCTGTTTGAACTGGCGAACTATATGTTGGAGTGGGGTGTAACCCAGGGAATTAATCTGGATGGTGGCGGATCGACAACGATGGTTGTGAGGGGGAATGTAGTAAATAGTCCTTCTGATGGCGGTGGAGAACGGTCAGTTGCCAATGCGCTGATGGTAATAAGTACGGCACCAATGGGTCCTCTGGCAATCCTCAGCACCAGTCCGGAAGAAGCTTATGTGATTGTTGGATTGCAGGCTCAATTCAGCGTAAGTGGATTTGATCAGCATTACAATCCGGTACCCATATTTAGCGACTTTGTTACCTGGACCTGTAGTCCGGCAATTGGTACGATTGACAGTAGCGGTAGATTTACTGCCGGTGCGGTTCAAGTAGATGGCTATATTTTCGCTACGATTGATTCGGTCGTCGACTCATCCCATGTGTACGTGACCGATATTGCCACAATAGAATTGAGTCCAACACCTGTAATTCTTGAAGTGGGGCAGGAGCAACTCATTACGCCTCGCGCTCGGGATACTTATGGCAATCTTATAACATTGCCGGTTACTGATTATACTTGGTCAGCAACCGATTCGATCGGACAGATTTCCAACTCCGGCACTTTTCTCGCTACCCACCACGGGACCGGATTTGTTTGGGCAGCTTATCATGCTATCGCCGGTAGTTGCGCTGTTTCTGTGGGGGTTTCCATGGATGTTGTGGTGGATGATTTCACTACTATTACCAACTGGAGTCTTTCGGGTGTAAAGGTAAATCTAGCGGGCTGCAATTTTACGGTGGATGACTCGGTTGCTACTTCGATTCCCACAGCCGGACGATTGGATTACAGCCTTACTACTGGCGGAACCAGCGCCTTATATCTTAATTGCTCGATACCCATATCAGGCACACCACAAGCAATTGGAATTTATGTGTACGGTGATGGCCGGGAGCATTGGCTTCGAGGTGAATTTCAGGATGTGGATGGTGAAAAATTTCTGGTAGATTTTACCGATGCAACACCGGGGATTGACTGGACCGGATGTTGGCGCTATCTGGAAATTCCTTTTGATGACGCCATCATACACTGGGGTAATCCCAATGCCGTGCTGAGTTTTCCAATCACTTGGAAGAAAATTTATCTGGTGGAAACTGATGATGCAAAAAAAGATGCTGGTACAATTTATTTAGATGATTTTAAAGTTACTTTTATCAGTATGTCAACCGATCAGGGTGGGAAAAATGACCTACTAACGCAATTTAATCTTAAGCAGAATTACCCCAATCCGTTTAATCCGATGACCGTTCTGGAATACCAGGTAGCCCGTCGTACAACTGTAAAATTGACGGTGCATAACCTGCTCGGGCAATATGTAAAGACATTGGTACAAGAAACTAAACCGGTTGGAGAATATTCAGTTGTTTGGGATGGAACCAATGCAAGTTATCAGCAAGTTGCGGCCGGTATATATTTGGCGCATATACAGACACCGGAGTACTCCCAGACTCGCAAAATGGTGCTGATTCGATAGCTGATATACAAATTCCGGTTTACCTTAATCAGAGCTACCAAAACCAATGAAAATTCAATTGCCTGATCGACAAGTTGATGAGCGGGACACCATGTTCGCCCGGATGGCCCGGTGTAAAAGTACCGCTGCCTATCAGGAGTATTATACCCGCCGACCGGAATTAAAGCAAATTGATGACCGTTTGCGCGGGATGCCGCGCCTGATGAATCCGCAAGGGAAATATTACGATCCGGAAAAATCCGAACAAGCCCAGAATTATTTTGATGCAATTGATAATATTGAAATTAACCAGGAATTTGTCACTCGCAGCGTGCAAGAACTGAAAGTTGGGAAAAACCCGAAAAAGATAATCATAAAATTAGCCCATGAATTAGGTGCGGTTGCCGTTGGATTCACAGATCTGGTTGAGGCTTTTATTTACAGCCACCAGGGTCGCTTTGATGAGAACTATGGGCAACCGATTAATCTGGATCATCCCACCGCAATTGTATTTCTGGTGGAGATGGATTTTGACCGGATGCAAAAAGCTCCCAGGGCGGAAACGATCCTGGAATCAGCTCGTCAGTATTATCGAGCTGCCGTTATTTCACAGACGCTGGTAGCAGTATTGATTCAGGCTGGTTATGCTGCTAAGGCTCATTATGATGCTCACTATAATCTGATCCTGCCAGCCTTGGCCATCAAGGCCGGCCTGGGAGAGTTGGGACGCAATAATATTCTGATTGCCGATAAATATGGCAGCCGGGTACGGATCGGTGCGGTAACTACTGATTTGCACCTGGAATCAGACGCCCTGGTTTCGCTTGGTGCCGATACATTTTGCCGGATCTGTAAAAAATGTGCCAAGAATTGTCCTTCACACGCCCTTGAAATGGATGAGAAATCAATGGTTTGCGGTATCGATAAATGGCCGACCAATGTGGAGCGCTGTTATGCCTACTGGCGCCAGGTGGGTACCGATTGCGGTATCTGCATGGCCGTTTGCCCGTTTTCCCACCGCAATAACCGGTTCCATAACCTGATCCGCTGGCTGATCAGGAATTTCAAGTGGTCACATCGCCTGGCCCTCTTTTTTGATGATTTGATTTACGGGCAGTGGACGGATAACAATGATTCATTTTCTAAGTAATTATTCAATTATTGCTCTCAAAATCATCTGTTGTGATTCTGCTGTTAAATTCCTATTTATTACTGGTTATAGTCCGGAAAGTATGCTGGTTAAGCAGTTCCGAAAATCAGGTGTGGAAACACTACCAAATCCTTTCAGGAAAAGCGATCTGGTAGCAAAGGTACACGATTTATTGCATTGATTCGCATTGGAAGCACCTTCAATCCAGTAGACATTATTCAATATAATCAAATTTAACTATAAACGGACAGTGTGTCCGGTATTGAACATAATTAGATTTATTTGCTGATTGATAATATTTTATATATCAACAACTTATATGACGGCACAGTTGTTGACACACAATGTACAAACCCGGAAATCATTTTGGATCGCGAATTAACAACCAAACAACTATTGCAACGGAGATTTAAAACCATTCTCCGTTCAATAATTCTAATTTTGATTATTATAATTGGATTTTTCAGTTTACGAAGCATTTTCACACCTTCCCTTGAGAAATCTAAAATAATAATTGCTATCGCCGAGCGTAGTCGGATCGAGGATGCAATCTCGGCTTCTGGTACGGTAATTCCGGCCTTTGAGCAGGTAATTACCAGTCCGATTAAATCCACGGTCGTGGAAGTATATCATCAAGCGGGAGAAAAAATAGCGGCTGGTTCCGCAATTCTTAAACTTAACAAGGAATTCGTCCACTTGGAATTGGAACGGCTGGAAGATGAATTGAAATTGCATCAAAATACAAAGGTTCAATTGAACCTGGCCCTGGAGCGTAACCGCACCGAATTGCAGGCACAGCATGATATAAAAAAATTGAGTTTGGAGTTATTGCTTTCCAAATTGAATCAGGCGGAACATTTATATGGAATTGGCGCTGGAAGCAAAGACCATTTGGACCAGGCGCGCTTGAATTTGGAAATTGCCCGCCGGGAACTGGTATTACTGGAAAATACGATTGAGAATGAAGAGAAAACTCTTAAGGCTGACATCAGGGAGATTGATCTGAAAATTGGTATTCAGGAAAAATCAATAGAGGAAATTGAACGGCAACTGGAATTGGCGGATATCCGCGCTGACCGAAATGGCGTGATCACCTGGGTGAATGAAAATATTGGCGCCACTATTCAGCCGGGAGAAATTGTAGCACGAATTGCTGATTTGACCAGCTATAAAGTGGAGGGCCGGATTTCTGATATTCATATTTCCCGACTGAAATTGGGTGCCCCGGTACGGGTTCGAGTCAACCAGCGTGATCTTGCGGGAGCGATTACAGGTATCAAACCAACAATCAAAGGTGGTACGATTACCTTTTATATTGAGTTGGCAGAGAAAACAGATCCGAATTTGCGTTCCAATCTACGGGTGGATGTATTCGTTATCACGGCCTATAAAGACAATATTATCCGTGTAAAAAACGGTCCCTTTGTTAATGGTCCCGGTGTACAGAATATTTTTATCGTTGTTGGTGATAAAGCAATTCGGAAAACGGTACGGATTGGAGCGACGAATCTTGATTTTGTTGAGATCGAGAACGAGATCGGGGCAGGGGACAGAATTATTATTTCCGATATGGAGAAATACAAACATCTGGATACGATTGTAATCCGTAATTAAAATAACGATATACATCGCAGGAGTCAGTAATGATCAAATTAAATGGAATTGAAAAAGTCTATCAAACAGAGAAAATTGAAACACTCGCTTTGTACGATATTAATCTTGAAGTCGAGAGAGGTGAATTTCTCTCAGTAATGGGCCCCTCCGGCTGCGGAAAAAGTACACTATTAAATATTATGGGGCTTCTGGATGAGCCTACCAAAGGCAAAGTATTTATCGACGGTGAGTCAACGGTTTCCTTTAAAGACCGGAAGCGGGCTAATGTTCGTAATCGCAAAATTGGTTTTATTTTTCAAAGTTACCATCTGATAAATGACTTGTCAGTAGTCGACAATGTTGAATTACCGCTGATATACCGGACGATGTCCAGCGCAAAACGACGGAAACGGGCTTTGGAGGCTCTTGAGAAAGTCGGCTTAAGTGCTCGTACCAAGCATTTTCCAAGTCAATTGTCCGGCGGTCAACGTCAGCGCGTGGCTATTGCCCGAGCTATTGTAGGCGGACCGGAAATTCTATTAGCAGATGAGCCGACTGGTAATCTGGATAGTGTAATGGGTGGAGAAATTCTGGATATCCTTAACAAATTGGTTAAGGAAAGTAATACGACTATTGTGATGGTGACCCATGATGATAGCATTGCTCATCAGTCTGATCGGATAATCCGTTTATTTGACGGTAGTCAGGTCAATTAGGAGGCGCAGATGCTAAAAAATTATTTCAAAACTGCCATTAAGGTTCTGTGGCGCCACAAATTGTTTACTTTCATTAGTCTTTTCGGAATCAGTTTTACCCTACTCATTCTCATAGTGATAGCATCATTTGTGGATCACACATTTGGTCCGGTTACGCCCGAGAAAAAACTTGACCGAACCTTGTCGGTTACAATGTCAATATTGAGATCCAAGTCCGGCGGCATGGCTGCTGGCCCATTGTTCAGCCCTTATTTTTTGAAGCGCTATGTTAAAAGTTTAAAGACGCCGGAACTTGTCTCGTTATCATCTTTTCATAATCCAATCATCACTTATAAAAATAATCGCAAGTTTAATTTTGCTTTAAAATTTGTAGATGGTGAATTCTGGCAAATCCTGGACTTTGAATTTATAGAGGGTCGGGGTTTTTCAACGGAAGATGTGGAAATGAGAAATCCGGTGGCCGTAATCAGTCGGGAAACGCGGGATAAATATTTCGAGGGTGAATCAGCGCTCGGAAAAACAATCGAAGCTGATGGACAGAATTTTCGAGTTATTGGCATTGTGGAAAACGTATCTTTATTGCGAATCATGCCTTATTCTGATATCTGGGTACCGCTGACGTATACTAAGGATGATCTGAATAAAATTTGCATAATGGGTGGTTTTCCCGGGTGGTATGCCATGATTTTGGCGCGTGATAAATCTGATTTGCCAATCATTCAACGTGAATTTAATAAACACTTGCAGGAAGTGGAGTTTCCAGAAGGCCGATGGGTAAGTGTTAATACCGGAGCTAATACATATGCAGAAGCAATAACCCGTTCGTTATTCAGGCAAGAGGGCGACACTAAAAGTCCGTTATTGATATTCATTTTTGTTCTGATGTTTTTGTTCATGCTATTGCCGACCGTTAACCTGGTGAATATTAATATCAGTCGTATATTGGAGCGCTCCTCGGAAATTGGTGTGCGAAAAGCTTTTGGCGCTTCATCGATGACATTAATTTGGCAATTCATCACCGAGAACGTAATAATTACATTGATTGGAGGTGCTATAAGTTTATTTCTGGCAATTCTGGTACTGATGGTAATCAATGACAGTGGTATGATTCCCCATTTACACCTGACACTTAATTACCGGGTTTTTATGGTCAGTCTGGTTATCTGTCTGTGCTTTGGCCTGTTATCAGGAGTATACCCAGCCTACAAAATGTCTCGCCTGAATCCGGTTGATGCTTTAAGAGGAGGTCAGCAATGATTAAACAAATGTTCAAACTTATCTGGAATCGCAGACGCCGTAATTCGCTCATGATTATTGGGATTTTCATCTCATTTTTCAGTTTATTCCTGGTAATGACAACTATAAACTACAATTTTGGGAATTACTTAAAACCACTGGGGTTTGATTATGATGATGTCTGGTATCTGTCCATAGATTGGAAAACACAGGACCCGGAAGCAGTTGCCGCAACACTTCGCCAGTTGGAGAACACCCTTGATTCGCAACCTGAGATAATTTCACATGCCTATTCAATCAGTTATTTGTTTATGCCTTCGGCAACATCGATGGATGATTATCATTATGCTGGTAAAACGGTTAATTGTCATCTGTTTCAGACTGGTGATGATTTTCCGGATGTGTTGAATTTGGATATTGTTAAGGGGCGCTGGTTTGGACTTCAGGATAATGCGGCCAATCACATTCCGGTAGTGCTAAATAAATACGCTGCTGAAGCCCTGTTTGCCGGCGCTGATCCGATAGGAAAAATTATTTATGGGAAAGATCAGGATTTTCAGGGCGAAAATGAAGAATTTAAAGTGGTCGGCCTAATCGATGAATTTCGTAATGGGGGTGAGTTTACCGGTTCTAAGAAAGTGCTGTTAAGGCGGGCTTCCTTGGAAAATGATCTGACCCGAGATTTCCTGAAAGAGTCTTTCTTTATTCGTATTCTGTTTCGGGTTAGGCCCGGTACAACAATGGATTTTGAAGAACGGTTGATGAAACAAGTAACACATGTGGCCCGGGACTGGATGATAAACATTGATCAATTAGATAGTGCCCGAATATCAGCCAATAAACAATCAATGATCATTCCGACAATCATGGCTATTATTTGTGGTTTTTTAATTATTAATGTGGCGCTGGGTTTATTCGGGATGATCTGGTACAATACCAATCGCCGTAAGGCTGAGATTGGGTTACGCCGTGCCATGGGTTCTACCGAACGGCAGATTTATTTTCAGATCGTTGGGGAATCACTGGTATTGGCCACTTTTGGAATGATTACAGGGATATTCTTTGCGGTGCAATTACCACTGTTGGGATTGATACCGTTCATAAGTACAATGACCTATGCGGTTTCAATTCTGTTATCAATCCTGGTGATTTACCTGATCACAATTGTTTGCGCCCTGTACCCGAGCAATCTGGCCGCCAGCCTGCAACCGGCCATTGCGTTGCACGATGAATGATTGAATAACCGATGTAATAGTGATAAATTGATCTGAAATCCATGTCTAAGATTCTGATAATCGATGATGATCCAGCGGTCCGCGCCTCGCTCGAACTGTTATTGAAACACGCTAGCCACCAGCCACTGTTGGCTCCGGACCGGGTTACCGCTTTGGAAGTAATGCGTGGGAATAGCCCCGAGCTGGTTTTATTGGATATGAATTTTTCACGTGAGACCAGTGGTAAAGAAGGTCTGGAACTTTTAGGAGAATTACACGAATTGCGATCGGGAATGCCGATTATTCTGATTACTGCCTGGGGTTCCATTGATTTGGCGGTGCAGGGCATGAAGGCCGGTGCGGTCGATTTTATCAACAAACCCTGGCGGAATGACCACCTGCTGCGATCGATCAAGACAGCCCTGGAATTATCGCCGGAAGGACAGGAAGCGCACATTCGCTCGCGCTCACGGAAGGAACTGGACCGAAAATATGATTTTAAAAAGCTGATTGGCGAGGATCGTCAATTACTGACTGTACTGGAAACAGTCGGACGGGTCAGCGGGACTGATGCGTCGGTTTTGATACTTGGTGAAAGCGGTACGGGCAAGGAATTGATCGCCGAGGCGATCCATCAAAACAGTCCGCGCTGTAATCAACCGTTTGTAAAAGTCAATCTTGGTGGAATTTCCACCACTTTGTTTGAAAGTGAAATGTTCGGCCATAAAAAAGGTGCTTTCACCGATGCCCGCCATGACCGAATCGGCCGTTTTCAGAAGGCCAACCGGGGCAGCATATTTCTGGACGAGATCGGTGACTTGGATCGAACTAGCCAGGTTAAACTGCTGCGGGTTTTGCAAGACAGGTCCTTTGAAGTACTTGGCTCAAGTCAGGCTCAACAAGTTGATGTGCGTTTGATCTGCGCTACCAATCGTGATCTGAACCGGATGGTAGCAGAAGGTGATTTTCGGGAAGACCTTTTTTACCGGATTAATTTAATCAGCATTAAATTGCCAGCTTTACGGGAGCATCCCGGCGATATACCTATTCTGGTACGCCATTTTATTAATAACCTTAAAAAGATTTATGGTCGCAGTGAATTACAGGTTGATCCTAAAGCGATGGCTTGGTTGAAGAGCCTGACCTGGTCAGGTAATATCCGGGAATTGAAAAACCTGGTTGAGCGGACGGTACTAATCACGGGTAAAGATTTACTTAGGCGAACGGATTTTGCCAACCAACTGGAAATATCTCCCAAATCAAAATCAGGATTGACCTTACCACAGGTAGGAGAAATGACCTTGGAAGAAGTGGAAATTTCCATGATTAAAAAGGCGCTTGAATTTCATGCTAAAAACATCAAGCAGGTGGCGCAATCCCTGGGCCTCAGCCGGGCCGCCCTTTATCGTCGTTTGGAAAAATATGGCTTGAATATATGAGGTTAAAAACCAAGTACATTGTCTTTATTATTCTGTTGCATAGTATCTTTTTTATTTTATCACTTCAATTATTAGCTCAGCATCGCTGGTGGTTTTTATTGACGGAAATTCTAATTCTAATTTCAATTGCTGTTTCCGTTGGGATATACTGGTCGTTGATTCGTCCGGTGAATCTGATTACCGCCGGCATCGAAACACTTAAAGACCGGGATTTCAGTACCCGGTTTGTGAAAGTGGGTCAGGTGGAAATGGACCAATTGATTGAGGTTTATAATCAGATGATCGATCAATTACGCACCGAGCGAATACGGCAGCGGGAACAGCATTTCTTCTTGGAACGGCTCATAGAAGCATCGCCGACGGGAATAATCGTTTTAGATTTTGATGATAAAATCACTCAACTGAATCCGGCAGCAGTAAAAGCAATCAGTGTTTCTGCGAAGCAGTGTATTGGTTTCAATTTAGTAGATGTAGGTGACAGTGAATTGGCCACGGTTTTAAGCCGGTTAACTCCCGGTGAAGCGCGAATTGTTCCAATCAACGGTATCCTGGCCTATAAATGCCGGAAATCGCAATTTCGCAATCAAGGCTTTTACCATCATTTTATTATGATTGAAGAGTTGACCGATGAGTTATACAAGTCTGAAAAACGGGCTTACGGCAAAATTATTAGATTGATGTCCCATGAGATTAATAATTCAGTCGGAGCAGTCAATTCGGTCCTCGATTCGTTTTTAGCTTATAAGCGCTATCTACCTGCTGAAGATCAGACAGATTTTGAGCATGCGATTGACGTGGTTATTACCCGGAACCGTCATTTAAATTGTTTTATGACAAATTATGCTGAAGTGGTTCGCTTGCCGAAACCAAATTATGAAAAACATGATTTACATCATCTGTTGAAGACGGTAGAAACTTTAATGCATGTACAGTGCCACCGGAAAAATATTGACTGGGTATGGCAATTGGCTTCGATCCCTTTTGAAGTAATAATCGATGTCCAGCAATTTGAACATGTACTGGTCAATCTGGTTAAGAATGCAGTCGATGCAATTACCTCCGATGGAACGATAACGGTCATTACTACTACTGAGCCGGTAAAGACTTTAATTATTCGAGATACGGGAGGCGGATTTACGCTTGAAGTCCGGAAACAGTTATTTACGCCCTTTTTCAGTACCAAAAAAAATGGTCAGGGAATTGGTTTAACTTTGGTAAGAGAAATTCTAATGAACCACGGATTCAGGTTTGCCTTGGAACGACCTGCTACAGATTATACCGATTTTATAATTTACTTTGATTGATTTAGTTTAATAAATCAGGTTGCTGATTTTTTAGAAATCCTGGCTTGTTTTCGTTGACGTTGATAATATAATATTTTGGCAATCACTCGCAGGTCGGCACTGGAATCCACGTCGATGGCCGCACCGGCATGGGACAATCCAACTACCAGCATGGATTTGTAATATAGTTGCTCAAATTTTTTACTGAGCCAGGTGAATGGAATACCACGCCGGTATTGAATCAGAATATTCGCCCCCAGGTCTTCGCGAATCAGACGCTGAACGGCTGGACGCAGTAATTTACGTAATGAGCGTAAATGATCGATCTGCTCGACGGTAGTTCCTTCCAGGTTGGTCAGAGCCAGGCTGGTTAAGCGGACACTGATCCGTCCTCGTTTGTCCAGGTCTTTCGGTTGACAATAGTTTTGAGGTTCCATTCCATCAGGGCGCATACGCATGTACGGGCGCGGCATGAACCGGGCCAGGTCGTCCAAAACTGCAGCTTTTACAACCGGAATAATGATGTCATAATCAAGGTAGGCCTGGCTTAGTTCGATAAAGTTTTCAATACTTTGTACGGTTGTCAAAGGAGAATCCCCCATCACCAGCAGGACATGTCCTTTACCACCAAAGGCATTGTATCCGAGCATCATGTTTTCACCAAAAGATTTTCCCTGTGCGACAATTTCAAACTGGCTGGTCGGAAAATTGGCTTTAGCAAGGGCGATTTCCAGCTCCGGCTTGGGACCGATAATTTTCACTTTACCAATAGATGGCGTGCGGCGCAAAGTATTTAGCAGGAACAGGATCAGGGGATATCTTCCGGGTTGATCGTTGATAGTTCCCTCAATTTCACGGATCGTTTTATAACTGCCCATCGGCAGGTAATGCTCGCGATAGCGATACATGTCAGTAAAAAAGTTGGCAATATCGTGCAAACGGATATTTTTATGACCACCAGCCAGCACGATGGTTGGGAATTGTTTATCTGATGCTGTTTTTACCATTACTGCGTGAAATTATGATCTTGACTCGGCTTCGCTTTCAGCGCACCGCGTTGGTTAAATGATTAGAAATAAGTATTGGTCTATTGATCAGGAGATGCCCACTGTAGCAAATACTGATAAAAAGTTACAGCAGATCAATCGATTGAAACAACCATCCAATTGAGTAATGTCAGCAAGCGCAATAAAGAAAATTGCTTTAATCCAGGCGGAATATTAATTGAAAATATTGCTTGAATTTTAACGGGTTTTTGTGAGATTTGTTGTATTGAAGCTTGTATTTTTGCGTTCAGGCTTGTTAATCACCATTTCCAACAAAGGTCTATTATTGGAAATAAATGTTGTTGCTGTCCAAATGGATAATCAGCACTAATATATTTGTAGCCTATCAGTATCTGACGTGATTTCTTTTTTGAATATGAAATCAATCCTTTATGTTCAAAAGCCCTATGCTTGTTGCTATTTGATAATATGAAATAATCAATATCGACAGCTATCCCAAGTTTCTTACCCGAGTCACTTTGATAATCAGCCCCAAATTTTGTGTAATGACCATTATGATATACTGATAAACGCTGATACAGCAGCGGTAAATCAATTGAAGTTCTCTGATCCAGATCAGTACTGCCTATAGAAAAAGCGAAGGCCAATTTTAATGATAATATTCCGCTGGTATTTAATGGTTTACTGACAATTATTTCATTTATAGTGGAAATCATGGCCGGTATTTCAAATTCCGGTGATATAAAACCCCCGATACCTTCTTTTGCAATCAAATTAAGTAGCGGTGTCGGATAGTATAGCGAGTGTTTCGACGATAGTAAATAGCCATTGAGAGTGATCCACTGTTTTTTAACCGCTACATTGGGCATTTGTAAAAACACCAGGGGATGAGTCGATATTTGAATAGTCTCGCTAAAACCATAGGATAATGGATTGAACAATCCAATTTCCCATTGGCCCTTTTCAATGATTAAGGCTGAGCCGTCAGCCCAGGTAGCCGACTGGTTATTATCAGCGGCAATTAGAATATTGAATGTAACAGGGAGGATTAGCAGGAATTGAAATATTTTCATTAGGGCACCTCCCAATGTGCGATTACAGCTACATGATCGGAAGCTTCCACTGCCTCCTGCAAAGTAGAGTCCGATCCGGATACCCAATCGGTATTAGTCCACAGGTAATCCAACTTTCGATCCCAGTCTCCATTCCAATCGGGGGTATGGGTAAAATACTGGGCTTCATGTTGAATTTTACTGTATTCGGTCAATGAAACGGCAGGCGAATACTTTTCATACAAATCTTCCAGCCAGGTTTTTTCAGGAGTAAAATAGCTGCCCTCGCGATGATCATCACCATCTGAATGAAAATCTTCATCATCGCAAGCATCTTCTATACAATAATCGGTTTTTGTTGCTGTAGGAGGGATTGCATTTAAATCACCACCGGAAATAAATACACCACCGCTACTGTTAATATCATCCAGTATCTCAATATATTTATTGATCTGTTTCTGTTTGGTATCATCAGTAGCAAAGGCCGATGAATGGATTCCTACGGCATAAACATTGTCAGTTCCCGGAATTTCTATCCGTGCTTTGATTACATTTCTTCGCAAATAGAAGTATTTTGTCAAGGCATCCATATCGCCACGCAGCGGCAATTGTATACGTTCAGCATCTGTTATAGGCCATTTTGACAATATTGCATTCCCATTATCCATTCGGCCCAATCCATCACTGGGGATAAACTGGGCTTGCCACATCGAAGCATAAACACCATAGTTTAAATCTGTTTGATTCAGCAGCCACTGAGCCTGATCGATATATTGAGTACGCTTGGATTCGACATCGACTTCCTGCAGAAATATTATATCGGGATCAATATCATTAATTCTAACAGCCAATTTTTCCAGACCGTCGAAAACTTCAGCTTCAGTCAGCATAACCCGATCGCCGCAGGAATCACCAAACCAGGGTAGCCGGGCGGCGCCAAAGCGGATATTCCAGGTCATGATAGTGATCGTATCGACAGACGCTGGTTCGACAAATGTTTTGGCGGTATAATTTACCGGATCTTCAACATCTTCAAATACTGTAACCAGTGGATCGCACCCAATACAGATTATAATGCACAGAAATGCTGCTATTTTTGGTAATCCCATAATTGTTCCTCCTTTAAACATTGTAAAATATGCTCTATAGTAATGACAATACAGCAATATCTCAAATATAAATATTATTGTCGCCGGCTAGTTTTCACTTGCTATTGTGAAGCGTAATTTGCGACCAATCATTTTCAATGAGCGTTTTTATAAATCCCCAAGTGTTATTATCAATGCGAGGATTCACTTTTCCCTGACAACGATTCTTGGCCTTACTCTGAGCTTGTTTATATCTATAACCACGTTTCCCGCGGTTCCGCTTAAGCTCACGGCATATAGTAGATTTATGAACTCCCAGTACATTGGCAATCTCTGATTGATTATGTACTGTTTTAAGCAAAGTATAAATTCCGTACCTTTGTTCCAGCGTGAGCTGGCTGTAGTGTCTCATTTGTGCTCCTCATATTAGTCTGTGAGAGCAGAGATGCTACACCAGCTCTGCTTAATCTACAAACTTTCTTTGAGTTGCACTTAAGAGTTGAATTCAAGTTATATGATAAGATTCTGAAGGCATCAAATCTATTATCCCCATCATTTGTAGGATTATGTTTTGTACTATGCTTTGCTGATTCCATTTCAAACCTAGTCAAATGTCACTTAAAAATTACATCAGGTAACTTGAATATTCATGGACAACAGTATATTGTGCCAAGATTAGTTAATACCCTTCACTTGATTGATTTCTTAGTCTAATCTTTAATATGGTTTGACAGTAAAGGGCCAAAAAATTGGAATTAAAATTGAAGCCAATATCCAAAATATTAAATTTAGTGGTATACCGGCTTTTAGGTAATCGGCAAAGCGATACTTACCCGGACCGTAAACCATAAGATTTGTTTTATACCCTATCGGTGTCATAAAACTAGCTGAAGCAGCATAACAAATCGCAAAAATAAAAGGTCGGGGATCAACTCCCAGACTGTTCGCAGTAGCGATAGCAATTGGAGTTAACACGATTGCAGCAGCGTTATTAGATAGCACTTCAGTCATCAAGCTTGTTATTAGATAAGTAAAAGAAAGAATCGCATATGGAGCAATATCAGCAGGGAATAAATCACCGATTCTTGATATAGTTGACCCTATTAAAGTTGCCGCTCCTGATTTTTCCATCGCAATACCAAACGGAATAAACGCAGCTACAAAAACAATAACCTGCCAATTAATTGCCTGGTAAGCTTCATGAGTAGAAATATTGCGGGATATGAATAAGAGAAATAATCCGATTAACGCGCCGGCCAATATATCAATAATTCCTAAAGCTGCTGTTATCATAATTGCGGGAATAATGAATGTTGCCAGCCACCAGAACCGGTGTTTATGAAGCAGAATATCATGTTTCTGGAGTATTATCAGATCATTATTTTCGGGTAGAATAGGAAATTGTGATTGGGGCACCAGGATTAATAAAGTATCAGAAAATTTAAGTTTAACATGAGCAATTTTTTCCTTGAGGGTGGAGTTATAGCGGTTGATTGCTAAAACGAAGGCTCCATACTTGCGCCGAAAGTCAACCTCCTTTAAGGTCTTTCCAATCAAGCCGGATCCTTGGTTTATTAAACCCTCAACTAACATATTTTCTCCCTCACGTAACTCTTTTTCATCAATTTTCGTATCAGATAGAGACAGTAATTTTTCCTTATTACGGAACCGTTTGAATCTTTCAAGGGTACCTCGGGTTATAAGAATATCGCCTTTTTTTAATTTTATATTTCGGATATTGGTATTGAATCGTCGTCGACCTCGAATTATTGATAAAACGGTTATGTCATAGGTCTCATTCAAACGACTGGATAAGCAGGTTAAGTTGATCAGCGGGGATGATTCACTAATTTGGAACTCAGTAAGGTAGGTTGTCAAATTATACTCGCCGACTAAAGAGGTTATTCCAGCTCGGGCTGGTAATAATTTTGGTAAAATTGTGAAATTATAGGTTGTCCCAACCACTAGGAAAACACAGCCTAGTCCAAGGAACTCAAACATTCCCAGCGCTTGCAGGTTGTGGTCTTCGACAATTGAGCTGACAAGTAGATTGGTTGATGTTCCAATAAGTGTTAAAGTACCGCCGTAAATAGCGGCATATGAGAGTGGAATTAATATCTTTGAAGGAGAAATATTACTGTTATTGGCCAGCTT
>JABMQW010000089.1 GCA_013203115.1 Fidelibacterota bacterium | reverse complement strand
CCATGACCCCTTTTTTAAACGTACAGAAAATTACGGACACAACTTTTTAGGGATTTATTAAAAACTGTATTTCACTTTAACAAAGACCATATCATTATCATCATAATATCCAAAAAGTCCGTCCGTCTTTGTATCATCATTGCGCACAAACAGATTTGCACCGGTTATGATTTCAAACCCGTCAGCGATGTCATAAGTCAAGGTTGGTCGTAGAAGAGCATCCTCATTGTTTAATCCTAGATAGCCAAAGAACTGGAAAGCTAATGTCTCACTCAAGAATGTCCGGTTAAATAAGAATGTCATTGTGTTATCAAATTCATCGGATACAATTGAATCATCAAAATCCATGATGGTTCTTTGAATAAACTGAAAACTCAAGAGATTACTACCGATGGAAAAATCTGTCCCGACTAAATAATGAATAAAATCCTTTTCCATCAGATCAAGGGGCATTCCCAGGGTATTTTCGGCTGCAAACGACTTTCCCTTATAGTAAGCACCTTCGCCACGAATAACGAAGCGTCCCAGCTCGGTACTGAAACTTCCGCCACCTAACGTGAGTTGGTGATGTTTGGGCATTAGTAGTAAACTAGCCGGCTGTGGATTCCCCAGCTCCATGATCGGCGTAATATGTAAGGTCGGATCGTCATCCCACATGATTCCGGCCATGAGCTCAAAATCAATCAACGATGACATTCCGGAGAATTTGATAAATCCTTCACTGTTTTCCAAACGACCGGAAATTGTTTTTTCTGATTCATCAATTGCTATGGGGATATCAAATGCCGGTAGCCTGGCCCAGAGCGATGTGCTATCCGGCATGGTTGTTGGCGTAAAGGTGGGAATCCAAACTAATTCTAATGTATTATTCCCCAGATAATAATCTATTTTTGCAGAGGTCACACCCATGCGGATTTCATCAAAGTCGCGCAATAGAAACTCACTGAGATCCTTGGGAGAAACAATATCGGTAATAAAAACACCATCGCCTTTGCCCCAGATGATTTGCTGTTTACCCAAACGCAAATCCAGCTTGTCAAAGAATATATCCAGATAGACTTCTCGCAGACCAATGTCAATCACCTGGTTTGGGTATTGGTAGAGATAGGGGTTGGCATAAAATCCACCCTTTCCTACGCTCCCTTCCAGTTTCAGATCAAGTGTATTCTGGGAAATGGAATAATCATAGGGTTCGTTGGTTAGCACACCTAAATAAGTTCTGGCGTATCCATGGATACTGACATCTTGACTAATACCGGATGCAACAAAACTCATAAGTAAGATGAACAACAAATTAGTTTGGAACTTCATATTGGTCCCCTTATCGAATTCCACGGCGCATTATCCGCTCGGTAAATGTATTATCAGCCAGTCCTGTATTAACTTCTACATTGGAAAAAGACATAACCGTTGATTGCCCACTCTGGACATTGGTCATTTTTACATTGGTGAGTATGATGACTCCATCGGATTCCAATTGTTCATTTACCGTCAGAATTTTGAGTAAATCTTCATCTTCATCATAGAATTCCTTCTTTAACCCAATCCAACTATCTTTTACAACCCAGGTCACAGTTCGTGAATACATATATTCTTCATCCTTGGGTATACTTTCTACGACATAGGTTTCTTGGCCCTTTACGGTTTCTTCACGGAGGAGAGTATGGGTATCTTCCAGGGGCTGGCGATCGCCTAAATCATCGTAGGTAAAATCAGAACCCATGAAATAATCACTTTTACTATCACTGGATATTCGTTTTACTTTTTTTAGCGCCGGTAAATATATCCATTGGTCGTCACCTCGATTCTCTTCGGTATAGCTCCAATTCATAAAGGATGTATTCCGAACATCAGCCGGAGCATTGAAGAACATAATCTTTTTTTCCAGGTCACCAAAATTTTTGACATATTGTTTAATCTCACGAACACGCTGATTCCCACGAGCGTTTTCGATAATCATGGTTAAATCACCTTTCATATCATCCCCGGTGGGACGATTATATACTTTCTGAATTATATCCAATCCGGTGATGTCCTGAGCAAAGGTTGTCCCTACTAATAGTATAACAAGGCTGAATGGTTTGATTAATTTCATGACATAACTCCTTTTATTGTTCACATTTTTCTTGCGGATTGCGTTTTTTACAAAATAATCGTAATTGGACAATAATAAGCACCATAATGGTCAACGTCCCAACAAAACTGGTAAACATATTCATTGATACTAACGCCCCTAATTCACGATTCGGTGGGAATACCGAAAACAGCAATACCATAAACCCGGCAATTACAACAGCGGCATTAAATACAATGGCCCGACCGGAATGATGCATGGTTTGCTGGATGGACAGCTCGAAGTCACCTGATCGCCTGGTATTGGTTCGATATCTATCGATGAAGTGCACCGCGTAATCAATTCCGATTCCAATGGTAATGCTTGATAGCAGGGCCGTGGTTGTATTCAAGGGAATTCCCACCAATCCCATTACACCAAAACTGAAGAGCGCGGTAATAAAAATTGGAGTTGCTCCAATGAGTCCAACTTTGAGGGTTTTAAACATAAAGCTTAACAGTACCACAACAATGATCAGCGACAATACCAGGCTTTTAATCTGACCTTCCAGGATCAGATCAGTAAATACCAGGGCTTTATAACCTGAACCGGCAAATTTCATTTCAATGTTCAATTGTTCGAATTCGTCGCGAAAGGTTTCGATTCGCTCCAATGCTTCATTAATAATCTTTGAATTATCGCCTTTGAGCTGGAAGGTTACATTTAAACGGTGATAATCATAATCCGTTACCTGCCAGAGATTTTCCGGATCACCGGACATTTCATATAGCAGCAAATATTGGGCAATTAAATCATTGGATTCGGGGATCGTATTATAATCTTCATCATCGGCATGCATCACACGGTTCATCCGCTTCAGGTAGTCGGTAAGGGCAAAGGAGCTGCCCACCGTGCTCAAGGTTTCCACCTCATTTTGCAGGGCATCAACCTGTTCTAAAACTGCTGGCGATTTGAAGATGTCATTTTCTTGCCCCTCTAATATGAGATTGATGGTAGATGTCCCACCAAAATTTTCATTGATAAATTGATCTGTGAGAACAATATCACTGTCCTTTTCAAATTTATCCAAAAAGCTTGAGTTGATCCATACCTTGGTTGTTCCATATATGGATACAGCAATGATTAGGGCTGTTAAACCCAGGGTGACCCAGCGATACTTCATTAAACCCAGCGCAAATTTGTGGGCGAAAACCTGGGCCGGTTTATCATCTCTGCTACGACCTTTCAGGGTACGGACCTTGGGAAGCCCCAACAGCATAATTCCGGCGGGAACCAGTGCCAGGGATAAGACCATAGCAACCAACACGCCAAAGGCTGTGAATAGTCCAAAATACTTGATGGGATAGACTGCTGATGTAAGGAGGGAAATAAACCCAACCGCAGTTGTCACAGAGGTCATGACCACGGGTTTCCACATTTCCGTGAGCATATTCATGACCGCTTCTTTTTTAGATGCTGTGGGATTGTTTGCCAAATACAAATCCAAATGACTGAATAGATGAACACCATCCGCCACACCGATGGCGATCAGCATGACCGGAATCATAGTGGAAACCGCATAGATAGGAATCCCTGTAAACGCCATAAGACCAAATGCCCAAATGGTACTTAAAAACACCACAGCCATGGTCAGAACCATATTTTTAAAACTCCGTAACAGTACCAGCAGAATAAGGAAAATGATACTAATTACAATAGGAACCATCTTTTTCATATCGGCCGGGCCCAGTAATGCCATGGTGCCTTCTACAATGGGCCGACCGGCGATATGGATGGTTTCAGGTCCTTCATAGGATTCACCTAATGCCAAAATCCGCTGGTAAAAGTCTTGCGAAAAAACATCATCTCCGATCCGTGCAATGACGACTGTGACGGTTTCATTTTCAGAAACCAATCGACCATACACCATGTCGTTATCTCTGACATTTTCTTTGAGAGACGCCAGTTTTTCGGCAGTGTTTGGTGTACGTTTATAGAAGGCTTTTACATCCATCCCGTCTTCAGTACCAACAATATTATCCGCTGTATATAAGGAAGTAACATCATTCTTTTCAATCT
>JABMQW010000088.1 GCA_013203115.1 Fidelibacterota bacterium | reverse complement strand
GGGTTACGGTCTACGAGAGCGACGATGATGCTTACAACCTGTGGAAATCAGAGACCGATATTGCCCCGGAGCGGATTCTGCGTTTTGGTGCCAAGGATAATTTCTGGGAAATGGGCGAAACCGGACCCTGCGGACCCTGCTCGGAAATCCATTATTATATCGGTGATGATCCGGAAAAACAGTCAGCCGCCGATGTCAATGTCAGCGATGAATACTGGGAATTGTGGAACCTGGTCTTTATCCAGAATGAGCGTTTGGCTGATGGCAGTCTGATAGAACTTCCGGCTAAGCATGTGGATACCGGCCTGGGACTGGAGCGCGTCCTGACTGTAATCCAAGGTAAGACCAGCAATTATGATACTGATTTATTCCAGCCGATTATTTCAGCCACCAGCAATTTAGCCGGTGTCGATTATGCGGATGATCCCGTACCGTTCCGGGTAATTGCGGATCATATCCGAATGCTTACTTTCTCAATTGCGGATGGGGTAATGCCTGCTAATGAGGGTCGTGGTTATGTTTTGCGGAGAATATTACGGCGGGCTGCTCGCTTCGGCCGTACTATTAATCTTGATCGGCCTTTTCTTTATAAATTGGTGGATACTGTGTCGACAATCATGGGGGAGGCTTTTCCCGAAATACCGGAAAAATTACAACACATTAAAAACGTGATCCAAGCAGAAGAGAGCTTTTTCAACGAAACCCTTGATCGCGGTTTGAATATTTTTGATAAAATTATTGCTCAACTTAGCGGCGATACAATCCCCGGTGTCGATGCTTTCCGATTGTACGATACTTTTGGTTTTCCACTGGATTTGACCCAATTGATGGCCCGGGAAAAGGGACTGCAAGTGGATGAGGCTGGTTTTAAAAATGAAATGTCCGCCCAGAAATCGAGGGCTAAAGCGGCCGGGAAATTCAAATACAACCGGCCGAAAATCGACTTGCAACAATTGAACGATGGTCCCGATTCCGAATTTATCGGTTTTGATAGTACGACAGCAAATGTCCTAATTAAAAACTGGGCAGCTGATGGCGATTATTATTTACTAGTATTAGATCGCACACCATTTTATGCTGAATCGGGTGGTCAAGTTGGCGATACCGGTAAAATAACCGGCCATGGAATTGATCTGCAGGTTGTCGATACCTGGAAAGATGGCGAACATTTTATTCATCGGTGTGTCGGAAATTTTACAGATGATCATAAAGATGAGTTCGTAATCTGCACTGTTGATGGTAAACGCCGCAATGCTATCCGCCGCAATCACACCGCCACTCATCTAATGCATGCCGCTCTGAAACAAGTTTTGGGTGATCATGTCCATCAGGCCGGTTCGCTGGTGACTCCGGAACACCTGCGCTTCGACCTGACCCATTTTGAGAAATTAATCCGGGAACAGTTGGTTGAAGTGGAATCTTTGGTTAACCGCGAGATTCGACGTAATTCTGAACTGAATGTTGATATCAAGTCATTTGATGAAGCACGCCAGGCTGGGGCTGAAGCCCTGTTTGGTGAAAAATACGGTGACGAAGTCCGGATGATAACCATCGCTGATTTTTCCAAAGAACTGTGTGGCGGAACCCATGTAGACCGTACCGGTGATATTGGTTTCTTCAAAATTATTGAGGAATCAGCTTTGGCGGCTGGAGTACGACGAATCGTAGCGGTGACGGGTAAAGGCGCCGATGACTACGTACAAAATATGGATGCTGTTATTAATCAGATTCAGACGCGCTTTAATATATCCCTGAATGATTTACCGGAACGGATCGATCAATTGCTGACGCAAAAGAAGCAGTTGGAAAAGGAATTAAAACGCAAGCAGCAGGTTGACAACAAATTCAACGTACGGAATTTAATGAAAAGTGGGTCGGTCGTCGGCAATTACAATCTGGTAGTAACAACAGTGGCCGCAATCGATAATGAAGATCTGAAATCAAAGGGCGATGGTTTACTGGAAATGCTGAATTCCGGAGTTGGCGTACTAGGGGCTGATATGAGCGGAAAACCTGGTGCGGTTGTAGTTGTCACTCCTGATTTGGTGCAGGCTGGTATCAAGGCCGGTGATTTGGCTCGTGAGATTGGCAAATTTATGGGCGCTGGTGGTGGTGGACGTCCCCACCTGGCGACTGCCGGGGGAAAGGATCTAAACAAGCTGCCGGCCGCTTTAGAAAATGTCAGGAAAAAAATAGTGCAGCAACTGGAAAATCTGAAATAATTGAAAGTATTAACTGACGAGTAACAATAGTGGGAAGACATCTAATAATTGATAAAAGTGAACCGGGAAAGGTGGGAATAAATCTACCTCCGGTTGATGTACCAATCACCGACCCGCATGACATTTTCGAAGATCATTATTTACGCCAAAGCGTACCAAAACTACCGGAAGTCAGCGAACCGGAGGTTGCCCGTCATTATATCGCGCTGTCTATTAAAAACCATCATGTAGATCGGGATTTCTATCCCCTGGGATCCTGTACAATGAAATATAATCCCAAGATCAATGATGTCGTAGCAGCCTGGCCGGGATTCTCAGGGCTGCATCCGGCCCAACCGGAGCATACCGTTCAGGGCGCGTTGCAACTCATGTGGGGATTGGAACAGCAATTGAAAGCAATAACCGGCATGACCCGCTTTACACTCCAGCCCAGTGCCGGTGCCCAGGGGGAGCTGGTGGGGGTATTCCTGATTCGGAAATATCATGAAAAAAAGGGTAATACCGGTAAGACCCATATTTTAATTCCTGACAGCGCTCACGGTACCAATCCCGCTAGCGTCATTATCGGTGGCTATCAAACCCGGCAAGTGAAATCGGGACCGGATGGTCTCGTTGATATAGAGGATTTGAAAGTGCAATTGGATGATTCGGTGGCCGGAATGATGCTGACCCAACCAAACACGCTTGGTCTGTTCGAATCAAATATCTGTGAGATAACCGACTTGATCCACTCAGTTAATGGAATTATGTACATGGACGGAGCCAATCTCAATGCTTTGATCGGAATCGTCCGGCCGGTGGATATGGGTTTCGATATTGTCCACATCAACTTGCACAAGACTTTTTCCACACCTCACGGAGGTGGTGGTCCCGGGGCCGGACCAATCGGTGTGACCGCTAAACTGGTTGATTATTTACCTGTCCCGACTGTTGAAAAGATCGAAGAAACGTTCCACCTGAAAATGGATTTACAGGATTCTATCGGCCGGATACACAGCTTTTACGGCAATTTCGGAATTCTGGTCAGGGCGTACACCTATATCAAGTCCCTGGGTGAACAAGGTCTGCGGGATATGACCCGGATGGCAATT
>JABMQW010000087.1 GCA_013203115.1 Fidelibacterota bacterium | reverse complement strand
GTGATGTCTGAAACTTTAACATCACCATAATTTTTAATAAGGTGATCGATTCGATTTTTCATCGGATCCACCAGACGACCAAGCGTATCTTTAAAAGTAGACATGTTAACTCCTTCGCATTAAGTATTTGATGGCTTTGACCCTTAAACAGCTACAATTTTAAGCACCAAAGGTACTTGCCCCCGAAACCACATGAGTTGGAAATTACAAAATTTGACAGTTGAACTCGAAGTGTATTTACGAACATGAATTTACTGTCTATCTCCCAATACTGGCTTGAAAAGACAAACGCAATAATCATGGGCAATATCAGAATCAATTACTGTAACCGGAACTAAAATAAATTTCCGAGAGTATTGTTCGGTTAATTATATCCAACCATATCCTAACCGATTCAAAAAGATTAATGTAACGGTGATAAGCAGTAAATCCGTTCGTTGTAGCGGTGTCACAAATACAATATTGATTTACATTACAGTGGGTACTATTTTGTTTTCCGCAATCAATTGCACAATTGCAGTTCTTGACAATAAAATAATCGATCACAATCAGACAGCATTATGAAAATAAAGACCCGATTTTCAGTCCCTCAACACTTTTTTATAGCATTTATCGTTTTATTTCTGACCTGCCACAGCATTGCTCCGGGGCAGGTGGCCGGCTACCTGGCTCTGACCGGCGGGAAGACCGATACATCCAAAACTATCTGGGGTGAAATAGGAGCCTATGGAAATTTATACGATAAATTCATTTTGAACGCTAAATATACTGGTGGATTTATTTTTCTTGGGCTTGGGTATTCTCTTGTTTATAGTGAGTACATCAATATATTCCCTGTAGTTTCAGTTGGCTCGGATTTGAATTCATCATACACTATGGATATTTCTTTCGGTGTTGATTTATATGAAGGACATAAGGTGATCCAGAAAAAAAAGGGCATGGTGCTCGGTTTGCGTTTTGGATATAAATATCCACTGGAAATGCTGGTGGATAAATATCATGAGGGTCCTTATATACAATTGAGATACGGATCAATTTAGCAGGTGGCAGGGTTAATCCCGACACCAATGAGTCGGTGTCGGCCCGGAAAGTAATTAATTCACGGGGTCACTTCAATTTTTTGACTGACAATTCCATTTCAATCCTTTCTGCTTAGATCAAAAATACAAATTTAGTATCCATTATTTTCTGCAGGTATAAGATTCAAAAATTAGATGATTATTTAGTTCCGACTAATAGTATCTATTCTCCTTCTACTTCAAAAAGATCATTTTTTTAATTGCTGCGTGACTTCCGGCCTGTACGGCATAGAAATACATACCATTACTCACGACCTGACCATACTTATTATTCCCGTCCCATTGGACTAATTTAAGCCCGGCTAACTGATATTCATTTACCAGCTCGATCACTTGGTGCCCCAGTATGTCATAGATCACAAGCTTTACCAGGCAGTTTTCGGGAAGGTCATATTTAATGGTAGTGGTTGGATTAAATGGATTTGGACAATTGGAATGAAGCGTGAATGTTCCCGGAATGATAGCGGTATCACCGGAAGAAATCCCACCTAAGATTGTGGCACTTATGGGATTACTCTCATTATTCAGTTTGTCTAATGAGCTGACAGCATAAAGATACCAACTGGTGGTTTGATCAATATACTCATTTTCAGTGCCTGGAACAATAGCTGCTATATTTGCCGGATCGCTTACATCTGGCGGTACTGACAGTGAACGATAGATTACATATTTTGCGGCTGTATCACCATCCGAAGCCGCCGGAGGGCTACACCATGATATAATGTGATTATTATCATTCGATTCCACGAAAACGCTGCAGGGGTCATTGGGGGGAATACTATCTTTCCAGAGCATCAGCGGGGTGAGAGCGGGGAACCTGTAAAAATCATTCCTTAAGGAGTCAAGAAAACCCTTGGGATTATTCATGACACCGTATCTAATACGAAAAAACACACTTCCCTGGCAGCCCGCCGTTTGACGATTTAATCTGATTTGATTCGGAAGCTCTTCAGCAGACCAATCATGAGAAGTAGAGATTCGGTAGGGAGCATGGCCAACATACAGATGACGATCATGCGTTGCTATTGAGTCTGCCCACCAAGGCATTAACGTTCCATAATCCTGGCCTCCACCGAAAGGCCAATATAACTGCGGTGTGATATAGTCGACAGTACCTGCTTGTAACCAGGCGATCGGATCGCAGTAAATATCATAATAAGAGCTCATTCCAACGATTCCCGGTGGAACACCGCTTTTCCATATTCCAAAAGGTGAGACTCCATATTTGACCCATGGTTTCACAACTTGGATACTGTCATATATCCCCTGGACAAGCAGATTAATATTGTCCCGGCGCCAATTATGTATGTCAGTAAAACCACGAGGTTCAGCGGCAAAGGTGGCCGCATCTTCATTACTCATCCCACCATAGGGATAAAAATAATCATCCATATGAACGCCATCGATCGCATAGCGATTGACAACGTCCAAAAAAACATTGATAACATATTCTCTTACAGCAGCCCGGCCTGGATCCAGGATGACGGTAGTGGTACGCTCATCCCGGTTGGTATCTTCGCTTTCAATTAATAATGTATTAGAATACATACCGCCGGTTTCAGGAAATATAGCACTTGCTCCCTGATTCACAACAGTCAAAACCCATTCCGGATGTTGATGGTAAACATGGCTGCTGTCAAGACCTGCCAGATTGCTGGAGGTGCTGACACGATAGGGATTGAACCAGGCATGTAATTCCATTCCGCGGGAATGGGCTTGGGAAATAAAATAATTCAAAGGATCATAAAGGGGATTAGGTGCTTGACCTGAGGTTCCGGTTAACAGATGAGACCAGGGTTCATAATTGGAATCATAAAAAGCATCGCAGCCTGGTCTTACCTGAAAAATCACCGAATTGAATCCTGCATTTTTCAAGACGTCCAACATGTTTCTGATTTCACTTTTTTGGGCACTGACAGAATATGACAGTGGAAAATCCGGTGCGGCCGTGGCTATCCAAACCGAACGAAACTCATATTTGGGTCCAACATCTCCGATCAACACTTGTACTACCAAAACAGAAAGTGATGCCAATATTTGTAGTTGCCGTTTCATTTTCACTCCATTGTTGAACATTTACGATTTAGACAATATTGCCGATTGTAGTGTTATAGCAAATGTAAAGTAGTAAAAAAGTGAAAGCAACAGATGTATACTTAAAATTGTATTTACTTTGTTAAATCAAATAGTTCTTTGGACAGTCGCAGGCTAATTTTTTGCCAGTCGTACTTTTCAACAGCAAGTTCATGTAAAACCGTTTTATAGGTATTCCCAATACTGAAGGCGTTGGTGACATTTTTCACCAGTTCACTTACTGTATTCTCCGTTTCGGGGCTGAGTTTCATCATTTCAAGGATTCTATCCGGCACAGCACCGGCAATTGAATCGATACTGGCTGCCATACCGGCAAAATAGGTGCCGATAGGGAAACAACCCGACGCGAGTGCTTCCAGGAATACCAGCGGTCCTGCTTCAGCAACAACCGAGGGAAAGATAGCCACATCACAAGCCGGAAACAGGTAACGCAGTTCCCGATGTGTTAAATAACCGGTAAATATGACCCGGTCTTCACGAATATAGCGCCGGGCTTTGTCGAAGTACTTTTCCAGGGTTCCAGCCACCTGTAAACGGTCGAAATAATGACGTATCTCCACTAAGGGCTGATTACCTGATCCCTCCAGTTCGGTTCCCCAATCAACTATATTTTCCACTAATGATCGAGATCCATTTTCAAGTGCCCAGAGCAGTGCTTCCAGCGGTTCACGCAACGGTCCATGTCCAACAATTATTAGGCAGGCTTTGGGAAATTTTTCAAATATATAGGGCAGGGCGGCAATAATTGAGTGAATACCCTTACTGGCAATCAACCGGCCAACAAATAAGATAACCTGAGCCTGCTGCCAGTTAAGACCAGTGAGACGGTGCTCGACATTAAAATCGGTAAGCTTGCCATTATACTTTGAGTTGGTCTTAATTAACCCAAGTAACTCCGGTTTACTTATCGTATTAAAAAGAGCCTCCCGCAAAGCGCTGCTCTGTTCCGGTTTTTTCCCTCGTTCGGTGTCTGTTAGAGAGGTGCATAATTCGTAAATATGCCCAGTTCTGTCTTGTCTATCAACTGGTCGGAACAGACTGGTATCGACTCCCAAATTCAGATCAATCATTTTGGAATCCAGGTCTTTAATCTGGGGAAAAAGGTTGTGCACTCGTTGTCGAATTTCTTTACCAATCACGAAAATGAGATCAGCAGCCGAGCAGGCTTCTAAGGCATAGTCGAAAAAACGCTTATCTTTTTTAACGGCATATTCAATTGCGCTGCCGTGCGGCATAATGGCGTATGGAAGAGAAAACTCCTCCGCCACACGCTGGGCGACGACAGACATAAGCACGGCATGATTAGCATGTAATATTTTGACGTGCTGTTCCTTGACGATTTGCCTCAGTACCAGGATATTTGCATCCAAGTATTTTTCTATTTTTTCATCTGGCAATTGGATCATTGGTTGGACATCAGCAAATTCATCATATTTATCCCAAACATATACCGGTAATGTCTCACCAAGGTAAGGTTTATGCATAATACACCGGCCAGGATAGGGCACAGCACGTTGTAACTTGGTCTTAATTATCCCATCAGGATAATAGTGATAAACCGCGGCGATAAAATCATAGATTTCAGGATGATTCTCCTGACACAGCAGGTGGACAGTCTGACCTTGCTGACATAATGATCGGATTATTGAGCGTGTCCAAAGATTACTCCCGGAACCCTCCAACAGATAGCCGTGTAAAATGCAGATTATTTTTTTACTCGCTTTACCCATAGTTCATTGAAAAATTATCAAGATAATTGCAGAGTCCCGCCCTTAAGTCGTGTTTGTATTTGAAAATAATCGAGTGAGCACACAGTTTATTAAGGAGAAATTTAAAAGCATGCTGCACAATGCTAAAGATTCGGTCAGTGCACCAGTCGAAGTCACGATAAAAATCCGTCTATAGATTGGTGCGTCGAAAAGTTACCACTCTGCATACTTCGTCAGTGTGTTTCCCAATCCTCGTCCTCCCAGACCAACTTTCCACTGACATAAACCGCTCTAACTATAGGTGGACCCGAAGAATTTTTCTCTAATAGTATAAAGTCAGCTACCTGACCCGATCGTATTTTCCCTTTCCCTGTTAGTGCCCAGCGCTTACTCTGGTCGCTGGTAAATTCCTTAACCAGGGTTTCATCGAGCACGGAAAGATTATTGTTGCTGAAAAAACTATCGATTTTAACCAACGGCTTATCCGAATACTTTTTGAAATCATCTACTATCAGGGAATTCTGCTCCACCAGGATTCCGATACAATCATCCAGTTGCTCTAATAATTCTATAATTGATGCAGGCTTAGTTACCCTTTTATTTACCTTAACCGCTGATTCCCAATTTCCTTCATATCCGGATTCCTTTAAAACTGCTGAAATCCGGTCGCGCTGGTCTTTTCCCCCCTGCGACAGGGCGTAAATCAGGGTCGTAAATCCCTGGCTAAGCAATTGCCGGGAAACAGAAACCAGATCGTCTAATGGTATTGATTCAACATCTACAAAACCGATAAATCCGGGCGTTAGATACAGGTTTTCCCCATTTACAGTATCCTTAGCAGCAAATACATCCAGATCACCAAGATCAACAATACGACCATTACCATCAATGAGATTAACGGCAATGTCAGCTTTGAAAGCCGGAATTCCGGTACCGTCAATTACTGCCACGTCTTGGATAATCAGATCGTATAGATCGCGGCCATTCAGCGGTAATTTGTTATATCGATCCGGATCTGCAACAGAGTATTCACCGCTGGCAATCGCTTCAAAAGCAGTTAGGTAGGCAATAAAATTGATCTTCTGCAGGAACTCATCTGCTTCACCAAACCAACCAGCTGATTCAACCAGTACCGTACTTACACCCCAATTCTGCATGGAATCACCAAAAGCCCGCGGCATATAATCAGCATCATATTTGGCAATATGACCCTCAATAAAAGGATTTAAGGCATCCATGATTACAGCAGTGATTTGTTTGGCTCGCGTTCGCACCCTGTTATCATCATTTTTTTCATTAAATGGTGGCGCCATCAAAGCCAGAGCAACCAGCTTATCCGTCTCGCCCACTGTTTCGCGGGTACTCATGTCATGCAGATTAAAACCGAAGTCCGGTTGATATTTTTCTTGTAGCTGGAATAAGATCCTGCCTTCCGGTGATTGAAGATTTCTGGCATCACGGTTAATATCTAATCCCTGGGCATTACGGCGTATAAAACGCTCGGCTCCATCGGGATTCAACATCGGTACTGCCAAGATGGTTGTATTCTCCAAAATCGATTTGGCCGGTTGCAGATCAGCATTGGCACACAGGTAATTGAATACATCAAATAGAGCGGCCGTGGCCGTTGGTTCATCGCCATGCATCTGACTCCATAACAGAATTCGGGTTTCACCAGTACCTAATTTTACCAGATTGATCGGACGTTTCTCAACTGACTCACCAACTGGCAGATATTGAAAACGATCCGGGTACTTAGTCTGCAGCAACCGCAACATTGAATCAACATGAACATATTTAAGATCCTTCAACGGGTGTTTATATACCCGTACAGCAGTATAAGCTTGGTCTAACCGGGCGCTTTTTTGAGCCCAGGTATAGGATGGATTATCCATAGCATACCTATCTAATAAAGCGTTGAGTGTTAGTTCGGTAGCCAGATCAGGAGCCGGGACTGAAACTTCAGTGAAGTTGCTTTCATTACCAACCCGGTCAACAGCAGTAATCCTGACCGTATTAAGAGAATTGATCAATTCCGGGATGCGGAGTGAGTCTGAATCACTCAGTTCCTCCGGGCTTAGGTCTCTTAAAGTATAGAGTGGCAGATTGTAAGTGTCGTCCGGCTGGTTCAGAATGGTATAATCCCAGGATTTACCGTATTGAAAATATAAGACCCAACGGAAAACATCGGCCGGTTCAGGGTGCGACCAATTAATTTTCATTTGATCATCCTGCAGAGTGGCAAGGGGGACAGGTGGCACTGGTGGTGATTTATCAAGCCAGGGCGATGCCGGCACCAGGGCCGGTTTATGATAAGGACCTTTAATTAAAGCCGATGCCAAACTCTGGTTGGAAATCAGGGGCGCAAAACTCCAGTGTACATTCCCCGGACTTTGAGGGAGCATGCCACGTGTAATCATGATCTGATTTACCGTTTCATCAGCGCCCTCCTCACCGTGCCGGCCGATATTGATACCGGGCCAGAGGTGGCGGTCATGATGGTTCTCTCCTGCCCACCAACCCAGTAGAACCGGATAACTCTGAGGAATACGATTGACCGTCCAGTATAACTGGGGTGTGAAATAGTCGATCCAGCCTTTTTTCAACCACAATCGAGCATCGGCATAAAGCTTTGAATATTGATCAAAACCGCTAATGGATGCAGGGTGATTCGGACGCCAGATTCCAAAAGGACTCAAGCCAAATTTCACATGTGGTTTTACTTTTTTAATATCGCCATACAGTCGCTGGATGAATTGGTTCACCCCATCCCGGCGCCAGTCACCACGGTTTAATTTACCGCCACTAGCCTGATAATCTGCCCAACTGGAGTCATCAGGAAAATCCTGGTTATCGTTGTAGGATGGATAGGGGTAAAAATAATCGTCAAAATGGATGCCATCCACATCATAGCGCCGAATAATATCCATTACAACAGCCAGGGAATGATCCTGGGTCCGGGCCTTACTGGGATCCAGCCACCAGTAACCTGTAGACAACTGGACGACCAGCTCCGGATTTTGCTTAACGATCGACCGGTCACTCACCGGTCCACCACTGACATGATGCGCCCGGTAGGGATTCAGCCAGGCATGCAGCTCCATTCCCCGCTTGTGCGCTTCTTCAATCCAGAATTTCAAGGGATCATAATAGGGTTCCGGCGCCTGACCTTGAATACCGCTCAGATAATAGGACCAGGGTTCCAATTCACTGGCATAGAGCGCATCGCATTGCGGCCGTACTTGAAATATTACGGCATTGAAATTGAGGTACTGCAGATGATCAAGCAGTTCAATTGCTTCTTCTTGCTGCTGCGCAGTGGATAATCCCGGTTCGCTGGGCCAGTTGATATTGGCTACGGTGGCTACCCAGGCCGCCCGGAATTCCCGCTGCGCTGCAGGGAATTGTCCTGATTCGTAATCCCTGGCGCCCGGTTGGAAGGAGGCACATCCAAACATTAATAATGCTGAAAAAAGAATTAATAATACTCCGGCAGACTTGAACATTTACGATCCCAATATGATTTTTACCATAATTGATATTAAGCCTTTCCCGGATTATTGCTATGGAAAAATCACCCATTAAATTATTAATCCTAAGTTATCGTTAAAATTTTGTCCTTGATTATCAACATTAATACTAATCATATAATACAAAAGAAAAACCTTAATTCTTCCTTAGAGAAAGTGGGGTTATCCTCGAGTGGGATCACAGTCCCGACCTGCCGGGAGATCCCTCCCAATTTCATCGGGACGGATTATCCTCCTGCGTACCGTAGCCGATACTTCGATAAACAGGTTTGTCTATTTCTGTCGTATATAATCAAATATGGTAGGTGGGTCAATTTTATCGAAACCTTACTTGAACTCTACGCAACTTTGCGGTGCGGTTCATTATTAATAGCTAATCAAATCATTGAATATTTTTGTAGGATCAGGATATTTAATTGCCATTGTTTTTAAATAATCACCCATTCTGCTAACATTATCCCGTGCAATTTTAGATTCCATGACATATCTAGACCCTTTTGAATAGCGAGTAAATAAAAACAAATATTTAAACAATGCTGAAATATATGCTTTATTAACCAGGTCATAAACAATACTAGCTTCTATAGACCCGACTAATAAGAATGAGAATAATGCATTTTTATAATCTCGATTATATAGTTGTCCAGCACCTGGTAGAATAATCGATAGATACCGAGCATCCATTGTGGATTTTTGGATAACATCTTTAGTATTTATTATATCTACAATTAAGTTATCAACAAATGGATATTCTAATTCCTGAAGCACGGCTTTACTTTGTTCCCAATTGGCTTCATATATGTAAGTCCAAGCAATTAAATATTCTATATCTTGTACATAAGTAGTATCTAATAAGGGAATCACTTTATTCAATGCTGCTCGTAGCTCATCATAGTAATATTTATCCCAATGAATAGTACCCAAAAAAAGAAGCGAGTTTTTTACTAATTCATTCTCAGCACTATTGTTTATTATCTTTAATAAAATTTCCTCAGATTCTTGACTTTGATCATTTTTGTAATAACACTTCGCAATTTTATAATTGATTAAATTTTGATCACAATTATCACAAAAAAATAGACTTCTTTTATATTCTGTAATTGCCTCACTATAGAAACCTAAGTTATAAAACAAATCTCCAGCTGTTTGTGCTTGTCCTAGGGATAATAAAATACAGAGAACTAATACAATCATTTAATATTTCATTAAAAGGAAATTGAAGGTTTGATTGAATCTAATTTTATCTGCCAATGGAGTTTTTGTTGTTTATTAAACCATTTGACACCCAGATAGCTACCATATATTGATCCCATATATAAAGTTACTGACGCAAATCCTGATATAGCCCCCAATAAATATCGATTTTCTTTTAATGCCTGATAAGATAGCAATCCTGATCCAATTATTGTGGCAAATGCAAATAATGCATCACCGTTGCGACCATAATAGACTTTACCAAGCCCGGGTAATGTGGCCGACAAAACACTGGCAAAAATTGGTGATTTATCAATAATTTTTTGTCTTTCTTGTTCTAAACTCCAAATTGCATTTAAAAAGACTGTATCAGTAATAATGTCGAAAAATTTCCGCTCCAATGGTTTTTCCATCAACATGGTATGGGCATAATAATAATAATAAAATTCACTATCAGTTGAAGGCATCATCTCAACGATAGTGTGCCATTGTTTATTTAAGTAGTATGAGTGATACAGTGCGAAGGCAGCCTTTTTTAGGTATGTACTGTCAGCGCTTTGTGAAATGATATTCTTGAATAACTCAATTGCCAATTCGTAACGCTCAAGATATTGGAAACATAATCCAGTATTAAATATTATCGTATCGTCGTAAGTATTATTAGTGAGAAACAGAAATCTCTCATATTCATACAAAGCACGCTCGTAATCCTTTTCAACAAATAAATAATCTGCAAATTTCTTGATTCGCTTTGGTGTAAACTGATCGTCAAAACTATTACAATATGAAACTGTACAAATACAAATTATGAAAATTGAAAAGTTTCGGATAGCGAACATAACTATATTAAAAAATAATTAACTATTATAATTCATCCGGTAACGGATCAAGTAGCTTTTTACCATCATTAGTATAATGTTCCGTTTCAAGTGTGTGGCATCTTTGCAATCTATCTGCAGCAAGTAACACTCCTTTAATCACACCGAATCTATTGATGGCATAAATTGTATATGTGCCACAAGATGGGTTGAAAACACATGTTGGGCCATCTTGCGATGAGATCACAGATTTATATATTTTTAACCAGATCATGGCCGATGATTTAAAAAGCCCCACCTCTTCAGATGGGGCTTCCATAGCTTCATATATGCTAATAGCTTTTTCAGCTTTTCCTGTATTATTTTGGCAATAACACAGACTTGTTACTATTATAGTTCCTATAAAAGTAACAAAATGGCGATTGTACACGTATTATTTTCGGAGGTTCTCTTTGACCTCAATTTCGGTCATTGTTTTACCATTATAGGCTTCCAAAGGAATAGCTATAGCGGGATAAATATTTACACAAGGTACCAATCTAAGCCATTCCATAGTTCTTATTTTCCGATGATCAAGTTCATTACCTATACGTGGCCCAAGACAAAAACTGGCAAAAAATCCTTCCATACTATTAGTCTTACCGCCCATATCATATGCCATATACGCTTTTCCAATCGTTGGTAGGGTCGGATGAATCGGCCACAAATAAGTGCTTCCAAAACCGATCCATTCACTTGTGGTGATTTCTTTGCCTTCGTTCATTTCTAGCCCAACCCTTGGACCAATACAGCAACTAGCGAGGCAAGGATTAATACCGCCCTTGGATACAGTAGCTGTACCTTGATCTTGTGCAAATGAAAAGGATAACATCAATATCACCGAAATGATAACTAGCGGTGTTTTTTTACTCATCTGTCTCTCCCGTCTGTTTATACATAAAGAAAATAAGAAATAATACCAATTGTTGAAAAGTAGATTTATACCACTAATAACAACCTTGTTATATCTGCTGTTTTCTTCACGCCATTTTTCCAATTAAAATACATCAGACGTCTTTAGAACCTTTGAATAACCCAACCCAAAAATCCGTACATGAAATATATGTATTCTCAATACTACTCAGTACTACTCTGGAAATTGCCATTAAAAAGAACCTGTCCATCGTAGCCCCCAATATCCATCGGGACGAAGTTGGATGAAAAACGGTGTCATAATTAAGATAACAAGGTTATTTCTTAAAAAAAATTCCTGGTCTTAATAGGTTCACCAGGCCATCATTACTGTAATTGACTTATATACCACGAGTTACAGATACTTTAGGGAAACTTCTGTATTTAATCATTAACCTGAAATTCAATATAGAAATTGCCGGATTGGTTGCATATTGTGTAATCTTGGCACGTTATTTAAAACTTCGATTGATCAGTTACGGCAGGGAAGCCCGTGAAAATCGGGCACAGTTCCCGCTACTGTAAGCGCGGAGGCGCATCCAACCGGCCATTGCCCCGATTTAGCGGTGTGAGAAGGCAGATGTTAACCACAGAGGCGCAAGTCAGGATACCTGCCAGCTGGTCCCAATCAACCGGCTTGCGGGTTAAAAGTCATGATACGATTCATCACAATTCTGCTCAAAAAAAATCGTTCACGCCTTCTGATCCCGATTAAAATCGGGTTTAGTCGTGCGTAGAGTATTTTCTTTAATAATCCTCTGGGGATTCCTTTCCGCCCAGTCACAATGGCTGGGTACGGTTGTTTCCAAAGATGGCAGTCCGGTAGCTTATGCTGTTGTTCAACACAGCAGTACCGGAAAATGGACTATCAGTGACGAAAACGGTTATTTCATTTTTACAGGAGTATTTAATACCGGAGATACAATTACTGTCAGCCGGTACGGCTATTGCATTAAAAAACTAATACTACCCGTAAAACCATCATTTATAGTTCAATTGTCTGTGAATCCGATAAATTTGCCACAAATCACTGAACTCGGCAGTAGAATTAAACCTAACTCGCGGCAGGAATTTTTCACGGCAATCAAGCCAGCCAGCCTTGGAGAAACAGAATACAATCAGCTTTTGCAGGGGATTCCTGGCTTGTCTCTCCGCTCTTATGGCGGTCCAGCCAGTATTAAAACAATCAGTCTGGATGGCGGTCCAGCCTCCCACACGAAAATTCTGATACAGGGATTTGATATTACAAATATCCAGAATGGAGAAACTGATATCTCTCAATTACCGCTGCCATTTATCGAACAGGCCCGGTTTATCCCGGTGGCCAGCGGTTCGCAAATCGGAGCGAGTGATGGATTAATATTATTAGATCCGTGGTCGACCGGCCATAGAGTGCAATTATCGAGCGGTAGTTACGGCCACAATGCTTCCAGTATAGCAACATCAATTGCCGGAGCGAAATGGGCAAGTCGATTATTAATAGGTAATCGAAATGATTCCGGGAAATACCCGGTCACCTGGCGCGGTAATACTTTTAATCGTCAAAACAATCATTTTAAACAATACTATGCCGCCACCCAAAGCAGTCTGATTCTTTCGGAGCAATTATTTATAAAATTTTTAGCCCTTTACTCGAAACAAGAGCGCGGTGTTGCAGGACTGGTTTATTCTCCTTCCTCAGCCTGGCGGGACGACTATATTCTATTTTGGGGTGCTACTTCCGGATTGATAACAACCAAAAGTCGAAGACATTTCCGCATCTCCAGCCGGTCGTCAAAGGATCATTATCATGATGAAACCTATAATATTAACAGCACCCATTCGCTGGAATCTTATACCCTGAATTATGATCAGTCCACCGATCTTGGCCGATCTTTAACCGTTGATTTCAGTTTAAAATACAGCATCAATCATTTAAACAGCCGGGACGCCGGTTTTCAGAAGCGAAATACATTGATCAATTCAGTGGGGGTAGCCTGGGAACCGCTGAAGTCAATTTCAATCAAGCCTGATTGGCAACATTATTCAGTCAGCGGGCAAGTTGATGAATCTGTCAGTCAAATAACCGCAGAATGGTCACCTGAATCACTGACTTATTTTACAGCTACGATTAGCACTGGAAATTCCATCCGCTATCCAACCTTCAATGAATTATACTGGGTACCCGGTGGAAATATTGATCTCAAGGCTGAGCACACCACCAATCATTCACTGATCTGCGTACTGGCCATGAGCAATTGGGGACATCTCAATGCGCAATTATTTACGAAGCAAAGTAAAGATTTGATCCAATGGGTTCCCCAGGGCTCCTACTGGTCTCCAAAAAATATCAAATCCGTATCCCGCACCGGCTGGCGCCTAGCTTGGCGCTGGGTGTTTGAAAGAATACCCGTCGATGGATTCCTATCCTTGGGCCGAGTAAGAGCAAAGTATCTGGAGCCCGGCGACCATTATGAAAAGCAAATGGTGTATACCCCCCAGCGGACTGGAGCAGCAGCTTTAACATGGTCACCTAAGTGGTGGACCTTGCATTGGCAAGTCCATCATACATCAGAAATGATTTCGCGTTACAGTTGGCCCGCAGATATCACTTTACCAGGAGTGACACTGCATCAAATTAGTGTGGGATATCGATTCCAAGTGTTTTCAGGCCAACTGCACTTAGTAATCGGATTGGAAAATCTAACAGACAAAATTTATGAATCCGTACAGGGCTATCCCGAGCCGGGACGAACCTGGCGACTCACAGTAACATATGAGCGATAAGCGAGAGAAAATTCAATGAAAAAACAATTCGTTGTATTAGCAACCATACTAACAATAAACTTATTATTCACGCAAACTGATATTTATGTTCTGTGTGAAGGAAATTTCCAGACTCCCAATTCCACCCTTTGGAAATTTTCCGATCAATTAGGACCAATTCAGGGTCCGGTTCACTGGGATCCAAACAGCAACCCTCTCGGTGATACCGGTCAGTCACTACATATCGCAGATGACCACCTTTTCATCATAATGAACAATTCACATACCGTCGAAGTGGTAAATTTGTTAAACAACTTTGAATTTATTACAACTATCAATGTTTCCGGAGCAAGTCCAAGGTATTTTACTACTTACAATAATGTCGGCTACCTTACCAACTGGCACACCGGCGGAATCATCCGAATTGATCTTTCGAGTTATACTCTATTAGATCCTATTCCAACTCCCGGGCTTATGACCGAAGCCATATTGGTACATGCTGGCTATCTGTATGTTTCCAGCTCCATGCATCAGGATTGGAGTAATAATGATATGGTCCTGAAGTATAATCTTATGAATCCGTTGGCGGCGGCCGATACATTCCATGTGGTACCCGGACCGGTAGCACTATTGGCTATTGGCGATTCCATCTTTATTGCCAGCCAGTATTATGATGCCAATTGGAATGCCAATTCAGGTACCTCCTTAATTCAGCACTCAACTGGTTCCGTCACCACTAATGATTACGCCACCGATCTTGGGGCAAGCCGATTAGTAAATATCAATGGCAATGTCTACCGGACAGTACTTCGGGGAATAGCACCTTTGGATGCCAATCTTGCTATCAATACCAGCGGACAATTAGGTGATATAGCCGGTGTTTATTCGGCCGGAGTACACCAGGATTATATTTTTATCGGTCACACCACAGATTATACCGCCCCGGATACAGTGACGGTAATCAACACCCAAGGAACAGTATTGCAAGATTATACAGTAGGCGCTATTCCCGGATTCTTTGCTACCTATTCACCCGGATCAGTCACTGTGGATGACATCCTTCAACCAGCGAATTATACGCTCCTAAAACCATATCCAAATCCATTCAACGCCATTGTTTCAATAGATTTCAGTATCGCAACCGACGCAAATATCGATCTGGCAATTTATGATCTTAAGGGTAAACTGATCGAAAAACTGATTCATAAGCACTTAATTCGGGGAGACTATCGGCATAAATGGAATGGCAACGAGCACGCTACCGGAATTTATTTTGTGGCTTTAACAATCGATGGTGTCAAATCCCTGGCAAAAATAACGCTGCTCAAATAACCGGTTCACAGCGGTGGGCTGGAATTAGGCTATCTACGTTGGCTACAGCACCAGAAGCTTTTCCGGCGTGTGCACTGGTCGGAAACCCAGATCCCGGTCGTTCTTGAATACCTGTTCAAACTGCTCTGGTTGAAAATCCTGCTCCGATCCCCCGATCCCAATACCGATCACACCCCCCGATGGAATCACTCGGGTTGGAGATCCTCATCCAATACATTCGACAAACGGAAACGGAATATGCTGGACTGATCCGGATCGCAGACGTAGATGACGCCCCGGTCATCAACCGTGATTCCGGCTGGATTCAGGAGTAATCCTGGTTCCTCCACCAGATAAAAATATTCCGTTGAATCGACCACAACGGCTAACGAATCGGTGGGATAGCCAAGTTCTCGATCCACTCGGTATTCTAGGATACCGGCTTTTTTGAAAAAACTGCCATCAGAATTAAAAACCTGGATTTCCCGGGCGCCACTGTTTGAAACATAGATCATCTGATTATCGTCTACGGCCACATCCCGGGGGGCGCTGAAGCGGCCTAAATCCATAATATCATGCTTGAAGAGCTGGAAAGCGGATAAGTAGTCCAAATAACCTTTTGAAAAATCCGGATATATTTTATGCACCAAAAAAACTTCACCAGTCTGGCAGTAATAAAGATTATTTTCATAATCCACGTCCAGGCCAAGTGGTTTGTTGACAGTCCCTGAGCCGGTACCGTAATCCTCAGGTTCACTAATTTTAACACCGAAGTGAGACCAGACGTATTCACCGGATGAGAGTTTAATAAAGTTATTCCGGGCATAATAGATTTCTAGAATCCGGTCGTTGGCGTAGTCGGTGACAAATAAATGATTCCTGGTATCTTCAACAGTCGTGATTGCCGAGAACCAGGACGACTCATAATCAGGATCATTGGCCCCATCATAGAATAGATGTGGTTTCAAATAGCTGTCCAGCAATGCGAGGTCGGCGGTCCAGTGGTATTCCACGATTGTCATATCCTGAAAGTTGAGCTGTTCAAACCACGCCAGGGTGCCATATTCTGTGGTTATGGTGTCGCCGGTGAGGGTATCCTTGAACACCGCCGATGTGAGAACAGAATCAATACCTGTAGAGTTCCAATACAGGTTCCAGCGGAAAATCCGGTTACTGCCATCGATAAAAAAAGCGTTCATCTTTGAGTCCACATCGACATCAATCGGACTAATTGGAAGGCCATCAGAATCTTGGAGGTTAATGAAAATATCGAAACCTTCCACCCTGACGCCACCCTGATCCAGAACGAAAATGCTGTTTGCTGCCGAATCAGCGATAAAAATATGACCGTCCCGGGCAATTGATAAATCCATGGGCGTCATAAAACCAATTACAGCATCCCAGACCGGGTTAACCTGCAAATAGGTGGTATCATTGGTGGAAGGAACAGTGGCGGTCCCCGAATCCTCAAGCAGATCCTCTGGCAGAATCATTTTTTCTACGCAACCGGTCAGAAAAATGATTACCATGAACCATGTAAATAGAGGCTGAATAACACTGGTTTCATGAGATAATTTATTTAACACTAGAATGACAATCCGATCGTTAGCCGGGATGGGTCTGTTAAGTAAGTAAAGTTTGTATAAGCGTAATCTACCCGCAATTTCAGACCGCCCAAGGGGATATATAACCCAGCCCCCAATGAGAAATCTTCTTCGACCCGGTTGAATTTATAGCCGGCTCGCAGACTAAGCGTCTTTAAAAGAATATATTCTGTTCCCAGTACAATCGATTCAGAATTATCAACCGGATGATTCAATTGCAAAGCTACCGTCATAACCTGGAATTCATTATCAATTATATTCATAGCCGATCCAACTCTGAATACCGTCGGCGGCGAAAATTGGGTAAATGATGCAGAATCGTTGATGGCTTCTTCGCCTGAGCTATGGTCGATATACTGTTTACTGAAATAACCGTCAGGCCGGGCCTGGGAACCAAAATTGGAGAGAGCAGCCGAGAACCTGAGCGTGCGAAAACCAGTCCAGTAAAATGTTCCCATATCAATCAGCATGCCATTCATTTTTGAACCGGCCAGGTTTTCCTGGACATGCTTAAAGGTAACGCCGAAACTAAACCTGTCCGTCATGCGGGCGCCGTAGGTGAGACCGACAAACCGGTTCTGGAATATAAAATAATTACCAGTACCGTGAGGCATGTATACCGTGGTTTCCGGCATGGGCTCCATATGCAGGATACCGGCACTGAGACCGATATAATGTCTTTGAAATAAGTGGTGGGTAAAACTGATGAAATCATAATTAATATCCGCTGGCCATTGAATCCGGGAAGCGGAAATTTCAGTCCCGCTAAACTGGGCAACTGAGCCGGGATTATAGTAAATGGAGGCGGCATCCTGGTTCAGGGCAACCACCGCTTCGCTCATACCGGCGGCCCGGGCGCTGACACCAATTTTCAGGAATGTAAATACGGAGGTGCCCACCCGCTGACCACCGAGAATGGGAAAGAGATTTTGGCCACTGGCAATGGTCAGCGTTAAAAGTAGAAATATTGAAATCTTTGATTTCATCAGAATATTACCTGAATGCCCATGGTGGAGGAGCGGGGCGAACGAATTCTTGAAGGATCATAATTAGGATTGGGGCTGTCCAACAAACTATAAGCATATATTACTCCGGGATCGAAGCCTTCCCCGGTAAAGGGGTTGATGCGACGTGGAATCTTTAGATCAAGCAGGTTTTCTACCTCCAGATATAGCTTCATCCGCATTTTGTTCATTTTAAAAGATTTAAACAATTTTATATCGATCGTTTTTTCAGATACTGTGGCCAGTTGACTGAAAGGCCGATCATCATCTCTAGTGCCGACATAATAAACTATACCACCTTCTTCGCGGAATCCATCAGGAAATTCCTTTGTTCCGGGAATCGAGACCGTATAGCGACGGCCACTGCGATAATCCAGCCGGACGGAAGCCCCCCAATTGCTGGGATGATTATAGGAAATATTAGTGAAAAACTGGATCGGCCGGTCCCAGCTCATAAAATTTTCGCCCAGCGGTTTTTCACGTAATTCACCGGCTTGAACCAATAGATTGTCCAACGGCGATGAACTTTTTCCGGTAATGATTGAATAATTGAAATTGATATCGGCGTATAGGTTGGTAAAGATGCGGCTTTTGAGAATGAATTCAAGTCCGCGGGACCGAGCATAGTCGGCATTGAAATACATGTTGAAACGCAGGTAAGCATATTTGGGATTGGAGGGGGTTATTGTCTGAGATGTTTCATAATCAAACATATCCTTCCAGTAAGCCTTTAGCTCCAGTACCTGGTCCTCGCTGAAACTGTGTTTGAGGCCGATTTCATATTGAACAGTGGTCTTGGGATTCAGGTTCGGATTTCCAAAGACCTGGTATGTCGACTGGGATGAAGCATCCAGTTTGGCATATACGTACTGGAAGGTGGGTAACTGAGAAAAATGTCCATAATAGAAATATAGTACATCGGTATTGGTAACCGGATGGGATATACCGAAACGGGGACTGATCCGACCTTTGCCGCGATAGCCCATAAATTCGAAGGTTTCATCCTTGAACTTCTGCCGCGCTTCATCGGTGATTATAACTGCATCGAGGTCATTTATTGCATTCTCAACATATTTCCCCGGGAACCAGTAATCATAACGCAATCCAATGTTTAGAGTCATACCTTCGAAGGTAATCCGGTCCTGAAGGTAGAGCGCACCGTACATAGTCTGGGCTTTATACATATCAAAATTAGCGCCTAAACCGGTGGTGCCGGTCCAGGGATCTTCGATATCAAGGACCTGCATTTCGGTAATACTATTCTCCAGCCCGGCCTTGATTTTATGCCGCTTCTGAGTCTGGTAAGTCCAATCCAAATCAAAACGCCAGTTATCACTGAAAACATCATACCATTCGGGGGCGAAACCGGTATCATAAAATTCATCACCGTAAGTAACGCGGGTATTGCCCTCCTGATCCAGAAGTATATAATTAATCGGCTTCAGGTCAAGTCGCTCGCTGTACTCGGTCCAGTGCAGATCGCGAACGGCGCTATGTTCCATGGTAATAAACCGGCCCAGGGTCCAGGTATAAAATGAACGGGTATTCAGAGTATGGGTGAAATTCAGATTCATAAGCCTGGTTTCCCGGGTAATCGTATTATAATAATCCAGGATTTCCTGGTAGCGATAAGGGAAATAAGTATTGGAAAAGGCCCGGGACATAAAAAAGCCCTGGTTAATATTCATGGAAATATCATAAGACCAGCCCAGTTTCTTCTGGGCGTCTATATCCCAGGTCAGTTTATATAGCAGGTGCCAGTCATTGTTTTCCCGGGGAGCCAGTTTCTGCATCAGTTTATCGGCTGTTTCTTCAGAAATTCCAGCCGGGGCGGACCAGTTGCGGTGCGGGAATATTTTATCGGCAACAGGCAAATTGCTATCCCAGATTTTACTGTAGCCATTAATGAAGAAGGAAAACTTGCCCGGCAGGTCCAGTCCCAGCAAAGGTGGCAGTTTTTCAAGGAGCAGCGATGGACCACCTAAATTAAATTCAAATCGGTCGGTATTGTAATGGGTTATGGCATCCTGGTTCAAACCGAAATTATCACTGGCGTATTTGACCGCACCCTCAAATTTATCGCGGCCTTCTTTCAATTTTATATTAACGACACCGGACATGGCCTGTCCGTACTCGGCGCTGTAACCACCGGTTACAATTTCCAATACTTCGATTGCTTCCGCATTAATAAAAAGATTACCGGAATAGCCGGAAAGGGGATCTTTTACCGAAAAACCATCCACAATAAAGAGGCTTTCGTCAACGCGGCCACCACGGATATGAATTTCATTATCCTGTTTGGTGACACCGATCTGTTCGGCTAAAATATCCTCGACACCGGAGACGACTTTATTGGCGATATCTTCACTGCGGATAATGACCATTGAAGATGTAGCATCCGGATCAAAAAGGGGCTTTTTACCAAGAACGACGATTTCCTCCCCCAGGGTCAGAACTGTTTCCTCCATTTCAAAGTCAAGCCTGGTCCGGTTGGCAGCAGTCACTTCGATTCCGGTCTGCAGTAATATTTTATAACCGATTATTGAGGCTTCGACGTTAAATGTGCCGGCAGCTACTCTGGTGATCGTATAAAAGCCATCCAGGCCGGTAGCAGCACCGTAATAGGTGCCCTTGACAATAACATTGACACCGACCAACGGTTCGTTATTGGCTTTATTGGTGATTTTACCGGTAATTGTCCCGATCTGTCCGCAGGCAGCCGACAGGATTATTGCAGCGACAATAAATCGGTTTCTCACTGGACAAAGGCCTCATTAATTAAATAATCGAAAAAGTTAATGATCCCAGTTTCTTCCAGGGTGGAATCATAACCATCGTGGAGGGTGATTGTCATTAACCCAGCTAGGCCCGATAGCCTGGTGGCGGAAACCTGAAATCTGCCCATACCAGCCATGACCGGGTTGCCGACCCATTGATCCTGGGCCGTGGGATCCTGCAGGTGGTATAATTCCTGATAGTTAACGAACAGGGCTGAATCCGGTTCGAAAGCACGCAAACGGATGGCAATCATTTTTGCCACAGCTACGTCATATTCCGCAGAAATCCCTGATTCCAGAATTCGGCCCGGCCACAAACGACCATTGGGATTTACAACATAGGTATCAGTCAGCGGAAACCAGGTGAACGTCGTATCCTTCAATTCAGAGGCGATCATAAATAAGTTGCCGCCCCCCAGCACAAAGGAATTAATATTGGATTCAGCCTCGCGGTAGGTTTCGATACCATTGTATGCCGTATACCAGATAACATGATCAAAATATTTCAGATTAGCCGATATATCGACAGTTGAAAACGGCAAACGGTAGCCGATTTCCCAGGTCGAGTAATTCCCACTACCCACTACTGAATCCAGAACGGACTTGTACCATCTATTGGAATTGTTTTGACTATCCAGAGGGTAATCATCTACCAATAGCAGATTGCCAACAACCGGCATTACTTTCCAGAAATCTGGTTCATCGGTATTTGAAGTATCCGGGTACTGGATAATCTTGCTCTCGGCCCCGGCAATATCGCTGGTTTTAAGATAAATAGTACGGAAGCCGGGCTTGAGACCAGTAAGCGTATAGCTGGTATAAGCGGCAGCATCCAGGGTATTCCAGCAGGTGTCACAGGTATCATCAAGTGCATAATAAATATTGGTGACTGTCTCCAGTCCATCCAGGTCATAAAGGTCCCAGACAAAGGTCCGGGTTGGGAAGGTATAGGCCGTGTCATTTCTTACTTCCTGGGCAACGTAGGTTGGATTGCTCTGGTAGCGGAAAGAAATTTCGGGACTGGAATTTCTGATTGGAAAAACAAGTTTTGCTGAGGACAGGTCCACTGCGCCCTCAGTTTCTGTTGGCGGCAGGTAGAATAATTCGTTATCCTGCAATGGCCGTAAGGGGGCGCCCAGGGGAGTCTGGATACCGGGCAGCGCTCCTTCGTCAAGAAAAACATCTGCAGCATCGAGAACATTAATCGTATCACCGATATCGGATATATATTCAAAATCGGCGGAATCGCTCACGGCCGTGGCCGGACGGTCATAATCCCAACGGGCGCTATTATCGATTGCCTTGATATCAAACCAGAACACATCCAGAACGGTACGGATAGGAACATAAAATATTCCCGATTCCCTGGTGGTATAGGTCCAGTCAGCATCCGAATTCCATTTATATAGATAGCCAATTACTTCACCATCGCTATCTTCCCCCCACCAGTTCAAGACCTGGCGGCTGGTAGAGATAGTGGCGAAAGCATCAGTCAGGGTATCGGGACCCTGGATCGGAATGCTGTCCAAACCAATTATATAGTACCAGCTGGAGTCAGCTGATTCAACCGGGAAAAGGGTGTCGTTGGCAACTACCGTGAGATAGGTCTCAGGGGCCGCATTGGTCAGCGGGTCGGAAGGGTCAGCATACTCCCAGAGCGAACATGACCACAGGGCAATTCCCAGCAGGATTGCTAGGCTGGTTTTTCTCAACGTTATCATTTATTATGGAATTTGTCCCCCCGACCCCCCACCATTTTTATGTGGGGGGCCTTGGGGGGGGGTAGTTTAGCGCAATAAGAGCATTTTCTGTTTAGCTACGAAATTACCGGCTTTTATCCGGTAGATATACATGCCTGAAGCAACGTTTACGCCCTTGTTATTCTGACCATTCCAGGTTACTGTGTGGAGGCCGGCATTGAAATTATCTTTAACCAGCGTCCGGACCTGGCGGCCTCTAATATCATAAATTACCATGGTTACCTTTTCAGCGGCAGCCAGACGGAAATGGATCTGGGTCTCCGGGTTGAATGGGTTGGGGTAATTCTGATAGAGGGCATAGCTCTCAGGTTGGAGTTCGTTGTCGACACCAACTTCACTGAGGGCGATGTCGGCTTCCCACAGCGGAACCAGCTTATAAGTAGTGGAATCGGCATAGGCCCCGAAGTGGTGGTAAATCCAGCCGCGGATTGAATCGATCTGGGTACCGATAGCCGGGAAACCGTTATTATTCCACAGATTCCAGATATCATCCGAATCATGGTCAATCCAGACTTCGCCGGTACCATCGCTCACTTTGATGCCACCATCATTGGATGACAATGCACCGTGCTCCACTACCTCAGAAGCACCGATTGTGACCATAACATTACCCCACTGTTCAGCCGTGGTGGGATACATCAGATCAGCGGCATCAACATAAGTCATGGGCGGCGCTGAACCGATTCCTACCAGGTTTATTGGTTGGGTAATGAACAGTTCGGTCATATTAGCCGGGGGCGTATTGTATTCGTCAATATAGCCGGTGGCAACGATGCTGTCACCTACATAGAGCACCGGGTAAGCGGAACTGTCGGGAGCATAGCTGAGAATTGCGCTCCAGGGACCGCCTTTAGGATCGGCGAAAACGAATTTGATACCGTCACCGGCGTAACTGAGGCCGGTAGGCATGGTAACGATACCGGTAAGCGTAACCGTATCACCAAATGCCGTTGACATGTCAGAGGTAGCATCGCCAGCTGTCTTCAGGAGGTCACTGTAGAGCACCTGCTGGATGCGCTGGAAACGGGAAATACCAGTCTGAACGATGTCACGGGCCAGTCTAGGCAGCAGTTTAGTATTACTATGACTATAGGTCATGACACCAACAATTTCATCCAATACCTGATCGGCCGGATCGAAATAATAGTCCCAGATATCATCGACCATGATGGAATTAGTTCCATCGGTAAACGACCATTCTCCGAATCCCAGGTCGGGATCGTCGACAGTTACAGTTGCCACTTTTACCAGCATACCTTCATAGGCTTCAGCCATAGTACCAGCAGTCATTATTTCAGCAGCAGTTACAGTAATTGGATCAAATGGTTGCAGGGCTGTTCCGTAAACCACAAATTCAGTTACATCTAATATTTGGGTTAAACCCCAATATTCATTAACCGTACCAGTCAGAACTACACTGTCGCCTTCAGCTACTGTGTGTACCGTATCACCGAGGGGCGTCGTGAAGTCAAAACCATCCCAGCCACCATATTCGAAAACAACCACTCCACTCCAGGCACTGTCCGCATCCTGGACATGGATATAGCGATTCGAGGAACTACCCCAGAATTCGGCAGTGACTACACCACCAATGGTAACTTCCTGATCCAGGAAAGGAGAATCGCCGCTGGGATCAGTAGTGTACTGAATGTTATAGATCGGTGTTAAATCACTAGGTTCCCAGACAGCATACAGGGCGGTATCAGAATGCACGACCGTGTTTACACCATCATCAGCGCTGATAAAATAGCTGACGAATGAGCCATCAACCTGAGCCGGAATATCGCCGGAATAACTGAACCCGATACCAGCCACCATGGCAACTGTGGAAAATGCACCAGTGCCAACCTGGTAATTCAATTCCACTGTTACCGTTCCATCATCAATTACATCTGCAGTAACTGTCACAATATCAGTGGGTATCGGATTCTCGGGGGTATGCACCATATCCAAAATCACCGGTGAAACATCACCAAGGATTTCAATATCGGAATAATAGCGCGGCTTGATCTGGTACGCGTAGTATTCATCAATAACACCAGAGACATTGAATGTCCCCTGGGGTACCAAGTTTTCATCCAGGTCAGTATCTTTGTCGATCCGCATCGTTAGCGACGAATCACTAATATCAGTGATTGTGACATTGGCGTTTGAACCTGAGCTTGGCCAGGCATCACCACCAGTAATTGATGCCAGTATTATGGTCACCAACTCTGATTCATAATCTTCACCGGCAGCCAGGATTTCAGCAATTGTCAATTCCTGAAATGCCGGCAGGTAAGCGCCAGTAGCAAGTACGGTCATATCGCCTGCAGCGCTTGGACCGATCTGAATCTTACCACCATATGATCCGATTGAACCGGTAATTGTGATAAAATCACCCGGATTCAGAGTGGGCGTAATACCGCTGCCATAGATACCGATTCCGGCCGTACCATCCTGCAGAACATAATCAGAACTGGAGCCGCTGAAGCTGGGAGTAGTAATAAAGCCGCGGGTTGTGACGGTGGTACCTTCAGCGGTTGCTCTTGCGGCAGCAACCGTGATAATACCCGGATCGGGAGTTGTGATATCTGAAAATCCTCTCGGTTGAATCTGATATCCAACATCGGCAGCTCCGGAAGTGTACTGTGAAATTACCCCTCTCACGTCAAAGGTAGTGGTAGGCGCCGTGCCACCATCCAGGTCAGTCTGGCGATCAATACGGAGAGTTACCGTATTAACCGAATCATCATCGGAAATGGTAATGTTGGCATTGACATTATCTGCCGGCCAGTCATCACCACCAACAATATCTACATTGTAGATTTCTACTAGTTCACTTTCTAATGATTCGCCATTGGCCAGTAAACCGGTAACGGTAACCGGCTGGAAGGCCGGCAAATCATTACCTGAACTAACAACGGTAACATCTGCAGAATCCACTGGTATAATTTCCATCTTGCCGCTGTAATCATCAATTTCACCGGTTACTTCAACCAAATCACCGCTGAGCAGATTGTAGTCAATTCCGTATTTGTAAAGAACGATACCGCCAGTAGAATCCTGGATAACATATTCACTGGAATTGCTACTGGCAAAATTAATCGTGGTTACAATGCCGGACGTAGTGACCGTTTGCCCAACAGCCGTTGCCCGTGCTTCGGCAACAGTAATCACCTGGGCAAATGACACAGTCATTACCAACAAAAAAACTGATAACAGTTTTAGTTTCATGCTTAACTCCTTTTGTTTACTTGATTATTAGAAATTTACCTTCTTTGATTATTTTAGTGAAATCATCTTTTACCGTAAAAAGGTATAAACCTGATGCAATTGCCTGGTCATATTGACTGATCAGGTCCCAGGCGTGCTCGCCACCACTCATAATCGGGTCTTTATTGCTATCAATATTTTTAATGTCCTCACCGCGGTATCCTGAATCGTGTTGGATTATATCCACCAGGTCACCGGCTAGCGTGAAAATACGGATTTCAGCGCGAACCGGTAGATTCTGGAACCAGATCATCCGGTCCCGGCTGCCGTAACCGTCCCAGAGCGCCTGGCCGCGGTAGGGATTTGGATAAACACTGGGTTCACCGACCCAAGACGAATCGCTGGCGGACAGACCGGGATAAACATAATGTCCCCGGCGGTTATCAGTAACTGAACTCTCCAAACTTTCCAGGTTTGCTTCAGGATCGCCCCGGTCGTAGGCGGTGACTGAATAATAATTCAACCAACCGTTTTTTACACCTTTATTTTCAAATTTGTAATGGTAATTACGGTCATCAATCTTAACCGAATCCGGTTCGCCGAATTCATTCTTGATCCTGATCAGATCAAGCCCGGTGTTGTAGCCAATGTTCTGGTCATTCTCATTATAAATATCATATTCACCCAGCAGGGTGAATTCCGCCATTTCACCACCCACGGTCTTGTGCGCACTGTAAATGCGATAACCTTCAAAATCCTTTTCCTTGCTCACCGGGTCGATAAATGATTCCGCGTTATTGGCCCAATAGATTGTTACCATCTGATCACCTACTTCGACCGTCATATTCGGTTTCGGTGGTGGTTCCGGTAGAATATACCGATCTAATATAGCATTGCCATCAGTATCCTCACCTTCGTCGAGCACATTATTGCGGTTTTTATCCTCGCCATCATAGGCTTTTTGCGCCCAATCCATATTCACATGTAGAGCGGCCCGACGGAATTCGCTGTCTGAACCACCACCAACCCAGGGTGCCGCAACAACCGCGAACACGATCTGGCATGATTCTCCCGGGGGCAACTCCCAACTGGTGGAGTCCATATTTGCGGGTTGCGATCCCAGGGGACCGGAAGAAAGCTGAAACAGCCAACTGTTTGGGATATCAGGGTAACCATTGGTATAGGTTCCGGTAGTTCCGGTTGGATCCTTTGGCACACTGTTTCTCATTGTTTCATAGCGCTCGATATCGGTCATGGGCATGGCATAAGCAGGGTAATTTGTATTTATTGATCCTGTCCAAGTCCACTGGTGGTAATAAGAATCAATGTAAGGTCTTGGCACGTTACTGCCCAGCATAGTAATACCGATATAAGACTGGGACCAACCGTCGTCACCATCGGCATCATATTGAAAAGCTATATCGCGGGTAAAATCGGCGTCATCGACAGTTTCATCGAAGCCATCCAGGTTATCATACCAGGAGAATCCGCCACCGGGCTCGTAAATACTGGTATAATTCATGTTACCGATCGAGGCATCCACCCAGAGTCCGGCGTAAATATCTTCGATTGTATCAGTTGAGGCATTAGTGATGGTATAGTTAAGAATAGCGAATGCATCTGCAAAGGTAAAATTCCAGGAATAGGTCTCTAAGTGAACATTAATACCCAATGGTTCGTGGTTAACAACCTCTTGTCCATAATCCTGGAAATCCATCAGCATATCCTGATGGGACACGGCATCGAGGGAAAAATATTTTGCCATTGGGTCATCTGAAGTAGATGAAATGGAAGACCTGGTTTTAATTTCGGAGGCTGCAAAGAATTCGAATCCTTCTACCCCGGATTCAAAAACGCCATCTACGATAGCCGTACTTACTCTCCGGTCCCCGCTCACTTTACCGCCAATCCAGAGACCAGCAAAGGAAAAATGCTCGATCTGTTCCCGTAGGATTTCCGTATGCTGGCGATATTGGCATGACGGAAGTATTTGGCCATCAATTTTATTCCAGCCATTCCCCAGTACACCGTAATTGGTCACCGTCAGACCTAATTGACTGACCGAAGTATATTTATCAAAAACATCGATAGCAAACTGGGCTCGGAGTAAACCAGCAATTAAGATCAAAAGGAAGGTCAATGTTAGTAGTTGCTTCAATTTGCTAATCGTATCATTTTCGTGAATGGTGGCAACAATTACCAGATTTATTTTGCCGGTTTGATTAAAGGGCAAGTAAGTTAAATTAGCATCAATCTACGATCCCAATCAATATATTTACCCTTTTTTCTCATCATCCCATTGCCCATAAATCAGATCATCAAAATAGACTGCCAAACGATGCGACCACTGTATATTCCTGATGATAAATCGTATCAGATTGTGGAACCGGTTATGAGCTCATCAATAATTGCCAGACTGCCACTATCAGTTAATTTTTCTTGGGATTGTGTGATGAAAAATGGCAAGATCCGACCTAGTATAATCTTTCACCTCCTGAATGAGTTAAATTGTTGTTTTAACCACCAACATTTTAAAACACTTGAGAGGTGTTTTTACATATCAGTGTCGGAATTAGGGCACCATCAGCCAGAGAAATAAATCCAGATAAGTCCGACGCATACTACCAGCAAGATGCTGAAAATAAAATCCTTTCGAAACCAGTGTGAATTTAGCGGTGCCGTTGTTGGCTTTTCCTTAGTAGAATAAGTTAAGCCGACTAATTTTGTTATCGGTGCTTGCTTAGTAACCAGACTGACTCCAATCAACACGCCGGAACAGATCAGGAATAAAAGTATGGCAAAATGGAGAAAATTGATATTGGCATAGGAAAACAGCCAACCAGACAGTAAATCCTTATTTATTTCCGCAACAAGTCGTACCATACCCAGAATGAACCCGGATATCAATGCTGCGATTGCACCATGAGAATTAACTCTGGTCCAGAATAATCCAATCAGAAAGACCGCTGCAATCGGTGGAGCAATATAGGCTTGAACACTCTGTAGATATTGATACAGTTGCCCCGATATCAATTTCATGAACGGAATCCATAATAGTCCGAATCCCACCAGGATGGCAGTTGCAATTTGTCCGACCGTAACCAGATGTTTATCACTGGTTTCAGGCCGTATCTTCTTATAAATATCCCAGGTTATTAAAGTCGAGCAGGAATTAAACACCGATGACAATGAACTCATTAGCGCGGCCAGTAACCCTGCAATTATTAAGCCGCGCAAGCCAACCGGCATGAGAACACCTATTAATACCGGTAATGCTTGGTCGGGCTGATCTAATGTCAATTGACCTGATTGCGCCAAAGCATAGGCTATCACACCCGGAATAACAAAAATGAAAACCGGTAATAATTTTAAATAGCCACCAAAAATTGTTCCCCGCCGGGCATTATCAATATTATTAGCAGATAGAACCCGCTGAACAATAAATTGGTCAGTACACCAATACCATACGCCAAGAATGGGAACCCCAAAAAGAATTCCTGTCCAGGGAAAATCAGGATCGGATAGTGATTTCCACATATTAAAATAATCACTACCGACTATTTCGTATAAATTACCCCAGCCACCCAACTTGGCCAGTCCGGTAATTGTGACAATTATTGCACCACCAATTAATATGAACATCTGGATCAAATCCGTATACAATACTGCCCGTAAGCCCCCCAAAACCGTATAAATACCGGTAGCAAGAACAATTATCAAAGCTCCGGTCCAAAAATCAATGCCCATCAGGGTTTCGAAAACGATCCCGCCAGCCGCAATAGTCACTGAAATCTTGGTCAGAACATAGCCTATTATCGATATAATTGATAAATACCAGCGTGCGGCGGATGAGTAACGCCGTTCTAAAAATTCCGGCATTGTGTAAACACCACTACGCAGGTAAAATGGGACAAAAACCCAACCTAACATTAAAAGTATCAAAGAAGCCCAAATTTCAAACTGACCGACGGCAACTCCGCTGGCAGCTCCGGTACCGGCCAGTCCGACCAGGTGCTCAGACCCAATATTAGAAGCGAATAAAGAAGCACCGATTACAAACCAACCAACATTACGTCCGGCTAGAAAATAGCCGGCGGATGTTTTGCGAGTTGAAGTATCACGATGGGTTGCCCAATAGGCCACAATAAAGATAAACAGAAAATATAAACCAATTGTGATCCAATCCAAAGTTACTAATTGACTCATACGGGCACCTACTGAATTAATTATTAAACGCTTCTATTAATGTGAATCGACTGAAAGGCCAAAAACTGAGAATCATTGCCTTTTACTTACCTTAATAACACCATTTTTTTCGTTTGCGTAAAACTACCAACGTTAATCCGGTATAAATATATCCCGGCACTGACCGGCTGACCTTGATCGTTTGTTGCATCCCACTGAATTGATTTATACCCCGGTTCTTCTACCTGGTCAAGTAATGTTCTCACCTGCCGGCCCAGTAGATCATAGATCGTTATTGTAATACTGGACAGTTCCGGAATGTTATAACGAATTGTCGTAAGTGGGTTAAATGGATTAGGCCAGTTTTGGTGAAGCTTATACGAATAAGGTGCTGAAAACTCATCTTCTGTATGGACTTGTGTGAGGGACACTGTTACAATTTGAGTCGAAGAGGGCTGAATATCCACTCCAATATAATAGACCGCCAGAGAATCAGAATTATCGACCTGAAGCAAGGTTCCACCGGTTACAGTGACCTGGCCAGTCGTATCCGGCATGAAAAATCGCAGTTGAGCATGTTCAAATGATTCAAAAAGCCAGTTAGTAATTTCCGCAGTCACCGAAAAATTAGATCCATCATTGGCAGGTTGGAATTCCACCTGTAGATTATTTCCAGTAGAACCAGAATAAACCGTAGAAGATGGGTGCAAAACGCCATTCGAAACGCGTACCAACCGATAGGCCCGCCTACCACTACAGGTACATGCCGTACTAAGATTATATGGCGGAGATGAGATACTTCCGCCATTTTGATGAGTATGGCCATAAAGAACCATCTCCACACCCATTTGATTGAGATTGATCTGATCTGAAAAATCAAAATGATAGAATAGAACCCTGGCCGAACTACCGGAAGCCACAATCAATTCGTCTGAAAGCCACTGCATCTGACCAGCCGTAAAGCTTTCATAACCATAAATTCCCCAGCGCCACCAGTCATAATTAAGATACGCTTCCATTCCAATATAATGAACCGGGCCGTAGTCAAAACTGTAGTTTTGGGTATACCATAACGCTCCTACTGGCGGATCATCTAAACGATTCCAACCAAAAAACTTCCACCAGGTGCGGCGGGCCGTACCATCTGATGGTGGAGTATCGCTCCAGCCACCAAGATCGTGGTTACCGGAAACCAGATAGACCGGCACATCTAATTCAGTCAGCATTCTTTGTGCTTTGGTGAAGTAACGTCGGTTCTGAAAGTCTTCCAATTCACCTTCATTAACCAAATCACCAGTCAGTAGAACAAACTCCGGGTTGATAATATTGATATCCCTGATTACCTCACGGAAATCGATGATTGACGAACTATCAATATCGGAACCATATTCATAATAATACATATTAGTCGGCAGATGAGTATCAGTGATATGTACAAAGTAGTAATCATTCTTGAATTCCGGTATAACATGCACGGCGTTCACAGTGGTGTCGCTGATTCCCCCGCTTGCAGTAACTTTCAGATCATATAATTCAAAGATCGGTACATTGGGTACTCCTGCTGCAATGTTCCACCACAACGTGGCCGGATTATATACCTCGCTATAAATATCCATTGTAATCCGTGATGAGCCATAGAGCAGTTCAGCAGCCCAGTGTGTTGTGTACATATCTGCTTCACATTCGATCATAAGCGTATCGCCGGGAAGTACAATCGCTGGGATATTAAGTATCGGACGTTGTATAACGGTCAACGTATCGCCGGTAGCCGGTATTGTGTTATCCTCTACCAAAACAAAGTCGTAATTCACGGTAGAATCCAAGCTGATTGAGAGAGATATTTCCATCGTGGAATAGCCTGATGCTGAGGTTTCAAGAGACCAGATGCCCGGTGGTAACGTACATAATGCTTGCCCGTTAAGATCGGTGACCATTTGGAGATAAGGTAAATTTAAACTGTCGCTGACTTCGATTTTAACATCAGCAACAGGATCGCCATTTAATTGATCCGTAACCGAACAAGTAAGTGATCCGACAGGTATTTCGTTGATCATATGAGCCAATGTGGCTACTGATGCTATGTCCTTACCTCCCACAATCAAGTAGCAGGTATAAGTACATGAGTCGTTGGGGTTAATGGTTGCGATTCCAACGTTGATGTCGGACCAATCTCCCTCGTGATCGCCCCACATCATTGTAGTATCCGGAGATAAATAACCATACGATAACTGGCTGGACGTCCCTGCCAGCCAGGGCATGTAAGTAATACCGGATAATGAAAAGCCGTATCCGGGTGCCCACTTCAGACAATCACCCCAATAGATTCCGCTGCCCAGCTCGAAATCAGTAATGGTGCCCGTACCTGAATTGGTCAGGGTAGTAGTAATGGATAAAAAATCATCACTGGCAGCCAATGAATAGTTGGTAACAACGAGGATTGAGGAATTATCCGAGTCCACTCCGGAAGCCCGGATAACAGCCGGATTACCATCGGCTCCATCGTTCATGATCATGATTGTATTATAAACAGCTTGGCGGGGCCAATCGTCATTAAAGTAAGTATATAATTCTCCAAATTCATCGACCCGATCAATACTCGATGCAGCATCCAATATATTCCCTCCACTGGCGGTATAATATCCGGGATGATCTATAGCACCAATTATGAAAGCGACGCGATCATTCGCGATCATTAGATCGGAAATTTCACCATCAGCATAACCTCCGGAGAACAGTGAGTCAGAGGAATTTATCCAATATGCTGTCACCGATTGGGCAGCTACAGGGAAAAGCCAGATGATACTAATCAACAATGTAAAGCTCAATTTCAATTGTCGCCGTTTTGGAGTATATGGACTCAAGATTTCACCTATAGATTTTAATAACCGCTCAATTGATAACTTTAATGTCAGATTTAGCTTCACTGATGCGCGATCCGAACCATTTCACGAATATTTTCCGAAGGTGTCGATGGCGGAATGGCACATCCGGCATTTAAGATAAACCTTGGATTATCGGCGAAGATGTTGATGATTTCCTCCGTCTTGCAGCGTACGTCCGCAACCGACCCCAGCGCCAGGACACCACTAGGATCTAGATTACCGATGAAGGTCACTTGACCCGTAAAGGTATCATTGGCCTGACTGACATCAGTTTTATAATCAAGCTCGAAAGCGTCGGCTCCCGTTTCCAGCATCTGATTAAGTATTATGTCAGTATTTCCGCATATATGCAGCGCATAGAGTAATCCATGCTGGTGTGTTCTGTCAACAAGCCGACGCTCAAATGGTAAAGCGAATTTCGAATACATTTCAGGCGATATCAGATCAGAGCCGGCCGGGCTGTCACCATTCGATAACATATCGGCGCCAGTCGTGGACATCAGATCAATAAACTGAATACTGGCAGTAGTACAATACTCAAGTAATTGAAAGACCCGTTCCTCATTTAATATCAAATCCGTGTACCATTCCTGGGATGTTCGCAGCATACTGGCCAGCGAAAAGGGCGCTTGATCACAATTTCCGCGGATAAAAATTTCATTTTTAAAATAATCCTTCAGTATCCGAACCGCTTCTAACCAGTTTTGCACATAGCGGTAATTACTGATATCAAGCGCTGGTAATCCATCAATATCATCCAAAGAATTGAGGCACCCAATAATTGTACGGGCGGGTTCATCTACCGGGAAATCAACGGGAACACCTACCGCACCGGCCAAAGTAACGGTGTCCAAATCCACCAATATTCCGTCATATTCATATTTTTCAACTGCCTGTATGAACGCATCGGCAATTTTCCAGGGATCGTCTCTGAATTCGGTCATGGTGTAGCCTGCCTCACGAGCCGCCAGCATGAAATTATGCAATGACTGGCGTGCAATCAGGCTTGGTGCCCTCCAGAGCGGCTTTAATTCGTTCATAACCATTCATAATACTATTTAAATAAAATGATCCGGATTCGGAAAGGAAAGTAGATATTTAGGCACTGGAATAATAAAATATTGCTGCCCGTTAATCGGCTTCAAATCGTACAACATGCAACCCACCGCTGAGAGTACCATCGGCAGGAATAGTGCACTTGTACTTTGACAGTTTCTTAGAGCGCAAACGTTTTGAGGACTGCTCCAATGGCCAAAGTTCCACTACTCGCAGCGCTTTCGTTTTAGCGGAAAAACCTAAAATTTCAAGCGATAATTCCAGATTGACAATAACATCCCTATCAAGCGGGTTACCGGCAATTAACAGGGCACGTTTCCCATTGGTGAGCACATAAGGAACCGGAATATCTTCCGCAGTGGAAAAGGGGACTCTATTCATTTTTAACTCAGTATTTCCCACAGAAACGGCATGGATCAAATCCTGATGATCTCTGCGAATGGCAAGCATCCGTTTTACATCGGTCAACATGTCACTACGCTGTTTATCCTGCAGTTGGTCCCACTGTATCCAGGAACCGTATAGCCATCTGCCTGTGCCCGATTCACCTTTACCAAACAGTCCCGGTGTATGTTTGGGTAGCGGCTGGTAATCGGTATTAAACTCTTCCCCACTCATAAATAGTGGTATGGCCGGTGCGAACAGTGATCCATAGCCAAATACATGACGACTACCCTGCACGGTATAAGGATTTTTATCTAACGGGAAACCATCCCAACCACAATCATGACAACTGGGAGCAATAATCCTTAGTTTTGCGGCTTTGGTGGGATTGCCCCCACTAACTTTAACACCGTCAGTTGTTTCTTCTATGGCTACTTTCCAACCACCCCCCACCAGTTGCCAGCTCCAGTTTCGTTTTGGATAGGTAATTCGTAAATTTTCATAAGGACGGTCAGTGTCCAATCCTTTTATCAACCAGCTCCAATCGGCCAGATTATCCGGTTCGTACTCCCATTTCCCAATGACATCTTCACCCAAACCGATATATGAAATCCCCAGTTCTCCCCCCTGCGTTTTATCGATAGCGTTAGTACCATCTTTATAAAATACTTCGCATTGGAAGCTGGCTTGATAACCATTGAATTCTTTATGAAATAATTCTCCAACGGAAGTCAGATCATTTAAAACGGCATGTTGATCTAACTTCCCCTTACGTATACTATAGAGCATGATATCGCGCTGGCAGGCATCGCTAACAGTTTCATTTCCACTTTCGCCAAGAATAGTAATCGGTTTTCCAGCAGCAGCACACCTACGCCTGATTTCCGCCCATAAATCCGGACGATGGAGGCCCATATCACAGCGAAAACCATCTACATCCCACTCCAATACCGCCTTCGTCCAGATATTTATCCACCACTCTTCCAGATCGGGGTGATCCCCTTTCCAGTCGTAATCGGTCATACCCCATGAACCACCTTTGAACCAGTCCGGATGTTCTTCAATCAGTGGACTATAGTTCATTACTCCATGTTCAATTGTATCAAGAATGATACGAATTCCACGGCGGTGGGCTTCTTCGATCATTGCGATGAAATCCTGTTCTGTTCCCAGAGAGGGATCGAGTTTATCCGGTTCGATGCAGGCATACTGGGTCCAAATTCCATAAAAATGATCCGGATCGGAAGACGAATGTCCCGTCAGCCAAATGGCATTGATCCCCAGTTCTTCCAGGTATTCCATTTTATCCATCAGGGATTTAAAAGTCCCGCTTTCCGGTCCGGCTGGTGAAGTAAAGCCTTTGGTTGCAACTTCATAAATCACCATATCTTTGACTCAATCAGGCGTCAGATCCTCCGCATACAAACTAAGTGAGGGATAAAAAGGACAAACGAAAAATGTTAATAGAATTAGAGAAGATAACTGCTTAAATTTTTTTACCATTTCAGATTCTCCATTTCTGCGAATTCCGTTCCAAAACCAATTTCGGAGGGCTCGGAACATAATAAAAACGGGGATTTTGTCAAATATAATTACGTTGAATAACAAATTGAACCTAACAATGCATTATTCGCTGACGGATACAGATACGTTTTCATGATATGGAGCCCCACGGGTAAACCATATACTGAACAGCCTGCCCCGATAGCGGAATGTAGTGGAGTGTATCGGGGAAGTGAATGTGACGTGGGATTCTTCTTGTCTGGATAAATCTGCAAATACTCATTTTTGAAATTATTTGTAGTATAGCCAGTTTTCTTGCTTTAACCTCGTCAGGCTGTGCCGAGACTAAATAACTATTTGGGCTGTTCATAATCTTGCTGTTCGATCCAATTCTTAATAATATCGCCGTGACAAGCTTTAGGTTTGCAGTAACATCCAAGCCGTTTGCCTTTTAATGCCAGCACAGATTCTCTAAACACCAGATCACTGCTAATTTTTTTGTAAAAGTCCTGTTTGAATTTGTCGATGCATTCTACGCGTATATGATTTTCTTTACATATCTCACACCAGCCGATTGGATGGGAGTTGCCCAACCAGCCTTCTTCGCCGGGATTGATCCCGTTAGTCAGCATGTGGGTACGAATTTCTATTCCCCGTCCGATGTACACATCGCAGGAATCATTGGCTATGTTCACAACAGTTGTTTGCCCGTTCAATGTTACTGACATGATAATCAATCCAAACAAACTCGTCTTCATTTGGCCTGGGACCAATCAGCAGTTTCAAGAAGTTCTAAATAGGGACGATAAATTTCATCCTCTGAAGAACTGGTTTCCAGCATCTCCAGTACTTTTTGCCATTCAGCATCAAATTCCTTCAGTTCCTTGAAAGCCTCATCCGGATTAATACCCATCCTATGACCTGTTTGAGCAGCATGTACCATCAGATCATTTGAGTATTTTGATTTATCCCAATTATTCTTCGCCAGGAATTTGATAAATTTTACCAATTCCTTAAACTTGCCTATCTTGGCTGACAGGAGTTCAGTATCGTAATCAGGTAATTCGACTTTGATTGTTATTTTCTCATTAACGCTAAAACTTTTCGTAAGAATTTCAGTGGTCAATTCATTACCATCATATGTCCAGGAACTGGTACCAAATTCCCGATCATAATGTATTAAATCATCATTCACTGTGATTTTTTGAGGTGGCAGTGTTAGAGGTAATTCTATTATAAAGGTTCTCGTTTCTGCCATTCCTGGATAGCTGCCGGTGACGGGTTTGATAATAATGTTAAGTTTGCTACTCTTTTTAGTAAAATTAACATCAGTTCTAATAAAATCGCCCTTTTTGTAGTCAATTGAATTTCCATGATCATCGTATAGACTTACGGAACCGGAAATCCCCGGGTAAATCTTAAGTATCAGTGGATCAATTGAATAATCACCACGACTTGAACTTCTGGATGCCATGGGAATTATTGCACTGGCTTTGGCAAACAATGGTATTTCATCAATGGTAAAAGCCCTTTGGTGGACCTTATCTCCTTTCAGGACTGTCCCTGAAAATATTTCGATCCACTCACCTTCCGGTAACCAGATATTTTTAGATACGAATAAACTATCCGCTCCAATCGGTTTGGTAACGGGAGCCGCCAGGATATCATTGCCAAACATATACTGATTTTTAAAGGCATAAGCTGCTTCGCTTCTGGGATGATCATAATACATTGGCCGGCAGATTGAGATGCCAGTATCATGGGCTTCTCTGGCAGCGGTATAGATATATGGCAGGAGCACCTTCCGCAAGTGAAAAGCATCACGCATGATGTAAAATTCGTCCAGGGGATAAGCCCAGATTCTGCGTTCAATTCCTTTTGTGTAATTGGATTTAGTGCAATGCGTTCTGAAGATAGGGCTAAAAATACCAAACTGGATCCAGCGCGTATATAGTTCCGGAGTACTCTCTCCCCGCATATGGCCGCCGATATCGTGACTCCAAAATCCAAATCCAACATTAGACGCAGTCGCAGTAAAATATGGTTGATAGTCTAATGATTTCCAATTGATAAATGTATCACCCGAGAAACCGATCTGGTAACGATGATTTCCGAGGCCACCATACCTGTGAAAGATCATGGGGCGGTTTTGGCCCTGCCGCTCCATATCGCTGAAAAATACATAATTCAGATAAAAAGTCGGATTAACACCGGTGATGCTGGTGGTACTCCATTGTTGCCAGTCCAGCCACCAGAAATCTACGCCATCCTCTTCCATGGGATGGAGAATTATCTTCATGAAATTATTGGCAAAATTCTTATTGACAATGTCGAAAGGAACATATTTTTGTGTCACTGGATCAATACCCATAACCCTCGCCATTTCAGGATATTTTTCTTCAAATGGTTGGATTCCCGAAGCGGGATGCAGATTCATACAAACGGTCAGATCTTTTTTGTCCGTCCATATTAAAAAGCCCTGGGGATCAGGGAAATAATTCCTGTTCCAGGTCAAGCCTGTCCACCCGGTACCTTCACCCGCCTGATCTTTGATCTTTTTCCCATCTTTATACCATTCAGGTTTGCTGGTAAGATGCCAGTCCATATCCACTACCAGTACATCAAGGGGAACATCGTGGATTTCGAATTCGTCGACTAATTCCCGGAATTCAAGGTCCGTATATTCCCAGTATCGAGACCACCATGGACCAAAAGCGAATTTGGGTGGCAAAGCAATTTTACCGGCAATCGCAGTGAAATCTTTCAGGGCAGTTTTATAGTCAAAACCGTAACCAAAAAAATAATAATCCTGGAGGTCTTTTTCCGATCGGGGAAGTACCCAGGGCCAATCTGAATTATCGAAGATTGGTCTTTCAGAATCATCTACTAATACCCAGCCTTCTGTTGATAGTATACCGGGTTGCAGCTCGATTGGTTTTTTAGTTGACCATTGCATGATTTCACCATCAAATCCGTCCAGCGTTCTAATGGTACCAAACAAATTCCCTGTATTTTGCTGTCCTGGTTTCCACTGCTTTTGTTCTCCATCAACTTTGAAACTAATCTGAAGATTCCCGGAGTTAAACTTGCCGCTGCCCACCTCGTATTTCAGGGTTAAATCATTGGTCGTAATTTGGAACCAGCCCTTTTTTGTTCTGGTTTTATATTTTGGTACGGGCAGATTCCGGTTAACAAATGCTAAGGAAGCATGATCTTCAAAAACACCATCTTCGGCCCATTCCATCCTGATTACCCGGGGAGTTAACACAGTGAACCGAGCCTGTCCGGAGATAACAATGGCATCCGATTTGGCGACCGGATCGTACTCAGTTGAATGAAGGAAACAAACTACAATTAAACCGGTTATGATTATGTTTGCCACGAATTTCATTTTAGACTCCTATAAAAACTTTGTGTTTTATCAAATCATTATCTAAGCATAATTATGTCATTTACTACCAGACACTGAAATTATTTTAAAATCAGCAACTAAGGTAAGATGGTCAGAACCATTTTTAGAATCACTTCGGAGTAATCCATATGATTTAAGTTCATTTTCTGTCATTGTACGGGTATTGATTATAAAAGAATTCTGTACTTCGAATACATAGTCAGTATATACAAAATAATCAAGCCTGCCCGGACTGTAACCTTCCCGATCGGACCGCCATGTATAGGCTACTCTCTCAGAAGTATGCATGGGATATATATCTGTCATGGCCGTCCCGTCCCAATCCGGGGCAAAGTCTTTACCGTACTCTTCTTCGTTCTGGATATCTCCCGTAAGCAGTGTGTTCAACTGCTGATTATCGCCCACCAGATTTAAATCACCAAGCACAACTACTGGTGTATACGGTTTAAGTTCAACATCCCCTCCCGGTTGATAAGCATCTCTCAGAAATGCTATTGTTGCATCGACCTGTTTTTGGCGCGATTCATTGGCTCCACAGCAGGACCAGTGACTGTTTATCACCAGAATTTCATTTGACTCTCCTGTTTCCCTGACCTGGATTAAGACCGCCATAATTCGGGATCCATTATGACCCCAGATTGACCAGCTGTTCAAAATCGGGAAGCGGCTGACAGTATTGACGTGCCCTTCCATGGCAGTGCTGTACCATGTTCCGCCATCGGGAAGTGGTAAAATCGAGTTTACATATTCAACTGTGCTCTGATTACTGGATTGCCACATTTCCTGAAATGCAATAATGTCCGGTATCAGAGCCTGATAGATCCGTCCTTGAGCCGGCGCCTGTATTTCATCAAATATTCCATCATGAAGTGTATTCTGCGAAACGATTCTAATATCATCTTGTGACCACCGAGCAATTGGAATTGTTTTCCAAGGATTGGTTTTATGGTCTGACATGATAAAAGATATACCACCATTATTATCTGGTAATCGGTCACCATCGGGTACCTGGTTATCATAAAACGCAAATCGAAATGATTCAGCCGATAACAACGCTTCATTAACATTTGGAATGCTTGAGCGGTTGAGACCTATTTCAAATTCTTTGGATGTAACAGTTGGTAACGTAATCAGACCAATATCGCTGTGAGTAATTTTCACAGAATCGTCTGCTTTGAATATTGCTCCCTCCTTTTCACCGAAAACCCAAACTAGTTCAGCCCCGAGGTCACCAAATACGTATCCTGTATTTGCATTATTATCTGAATCAATCAGCAAAGTCAATTTATTGGCAGTTTGTAAAGATAAATCGTCGGCTAATTCCAAGCGAAAAAACAGACGGGCACTATCGACTGCGACACTGACTGATAATAAATCCAATTCACTTGCACCGTCACCAGCCGGATCAATTTGGAGTTTTTGAATATTATTCCAATCATCAAACCTCCCGTCAATAAATATAGTTTGAGCTGAAAGCGTTGTGCAGAACAGGATCAATAGTAGTCTTATCATTGGAATACTCCTAAATTATTCTAATTGTCAATATCATACTGCTGTAGGCAATATACTTTTTATCTGGCATTATGTGTTATGAGTTACTCAAATGCTTTCAACTTCTCCAGTTCATCCGCATTTGCCGGTGTAATCTGTAATGCCAATCCGCCTCCCTTGGGAAGATTAGCCGGTAAAATGTCCTGATTATCTACCAGATATGAGGCAATATTTACGTCAGTTGGATTTGTCTCCCAATCTGTATTTGGGCCATCGGAATAGAGAGTTACTTTATACTTCTTATCCGACTTTAAGAATGATAGGGGAATTTCAAGGGCACGCTGTTTTTCATCTGTAATTGCACCGACAAACCAATCTTCATTATTACGACGGGCAATTATTACAAAATCGCCTATCTCAGCATCAAGCACCTTGGATTCATCCCAATTAACCGGAACATCTTGAATAAATTTGAAGGCTGGCTGACCAGCGTAGTTTTCGGGAAAATCCGCCGCCATTTGCATAGGACTATAGATTATAACATACAGTGCCAGTTGTTTCGCCAATGTGGTATGAACACGGCGGTTAAAATTGTTACGTAACTTGGCATTCTTCCTCATTTCTAAATGGCGCTTGCATTCAACATCAAAAATGCCCGGTGTATAATCAATCGGTCCTGCTAACATCCTGGTAAACGGAATAATGGTAGTGTGCTCCGGTGGATTTCCTTTACTCCAGGCATTGAATTCCATACCCTGGACACCTTCACGGGTAACCATGTTAGGATACGTACGACGTATTCCGGTGGGTTTGATTGGTTCATGAACATCGACCATGATCTTATATTCTGCGGCCTTCTTGACAACATTGCGATAATGATTCACCATCCATTGTCCATGATGATGCTGCCCTTCCGGTCGAATAGTGCCCGCATACCCGGTTTTCACAGCGTTAATACCTAATTGCTGGTATAGTTCAAATGCAGCCGTCAAATTCTTTTCGTAATTACCCACCTGCCCGCCGGTCTCGTGATGTCCGATTAATTCGATCCCCTTTTCTTTCGCATATCGGGCAACCTTAGGCAAATCAAAATCATCGTAAGCTGTTTTGAAATTAAAAGCATCTTCCTGTCCCCAGCTTTCCCAGCCGGTATTCCAGCCTTCGATCAGCAGTCCGGAGATACCATGTTCAGCCGCAAAATCAATATAACGTCTGGCATTCTCTGTAGTTGCACCATGATAGGGACCCTGTCCCCAGGTTTCTGTACCAATATGCATTCCCCACCAGATTCCCATATACTTCATAGGTTTAATCCAGGAAACATCCTCCCACTGGCAAGGGTCATTCAAATTTTCAATCAAATGCGATTCAATTAATTGCCCCGGTCTGGTGGCTATCTGAATTGTTCTCCAGGGTGAACGGTGTGGCGTGGATGCTTTTACTTTCACACTATCAGGCCAGGGAACCAGATCGCATTCGAAACTAAAGGGTTCATTATCAACCGCTTTCAAGGTCATTCCAGGATAATCAGTCAAATCTGCTTCATGCACACTCAAATAAAGCCCTTTATCTGTTTTCATTGTAATCGGTGTATTGACCGCTGCTATTTCACTTAATAGAGTTTGATTGTATAAATGTTCGTAACTGTCAAAATCCGCCGGGATCCACCAAGCTGTCGAATTTGTCATAAAGTTGAATTGAGTTTCCTCATTGATTATCTCGAAATCCCGGAGGTCAGGCTGATCAGGTAAAATATATCGGAAACCAATTCCATCATCATAAGCTCTGAAAATGATATTCAGTTTGCGTTTCGGATGTGTGTTCTGCTCAAGCATTACAATCAATTCATTAAAGGTATTTTTTACCAGGCTATCCGATCCGCAAACTGGTTCCCAGACTTCATCAAAATGAGTGACGGATGTCTTTTTAATCACAAAGCTGTTGTCCAATGGTTCAGCGTTTTTGAATTCAAAGCCCAGTTTTGAATAATTGATTATAATATCCTGTTCATATAAAACTTTATAATATGCTTTTCCATCCTGGATAATAAACTCAACTACTACTTTACCATCCGGTGAAGAAACAACACTGCTGTTTTTTGGTTTCAGGGAAGTACAGTTCGTGATCAGTAACAGGGATACAATAAGTGTGATTATGAATAGATTCTTGTGCATTGGATATTCCCCTAATTACTGGTTCGTCTTATTGTCTTTTACTGGCCATATTCTTTGATGTAATCTGGTAAGTTTAAAACAGGATTTCCTAAAGTATGTTTAATTTGAGAATTTGCTGGTAATAAAATAAAATTTAGTAGCTTGATTGCAGTGAATTCCATTCCAATTTAAACGTGGAAAATTATTTTTTTATTATTAAGCAAGGAATGACTGCACATTGAATACTTACCTTAGTCGGTTGTAAAAATAGCACTTGGAATGTAACCTATTGTTCATATTTTTTGCAACCGTCATACATTTATATATTTTGTATCACTAGTGTCGCGTTATAACCTCCATAATTTCAGTTGATTAGAAGGACCTCCATCTGAGTTTGGGGATTTTGTTTCTGTAAGCAGTTGATAAATAGCTGCTTTTTCAAAAAGTGAGACACTGAAAATCTGTAGAATTATGTAGAGGCTCGCCTCAATTTTCAGGGTTTTCCTAATAATAGCCACCAACACATATATACTGATTGCTATCCAAACTTGAGTTTTTACAGCATTGGGTGACGTACCAAAAAACGATTTTATCTTGAGGTGTTGTTTTATCCACTTGAAGAATAATTCTATCTTCCAACGGTTCCGATACAAGTCTGCAACCGTCAATGCTATTACATCGAAATTATTGCTGAGGAACACCAAATATCTATCATTTTCCGTATCATAGTATTTGACCCTTCGCAATTTATCAGGGTATAACCGACTTGATTTGTATCCGGTCAATTTCACAATTTGATCGCAACGTAATCCGGTTGTTTTATCTACCTTACTGGAATACAGGCGTCTGAATTTAATGTTCTTTTTGGCACGAATAATGAAAAATGCCTTATCCTGGTTCAAGTGATACAGCCTTTCAAAATCAAGATAACCTCTATCCATTATGTAGTACGAACCGGGCTCTGGAATCAGAACATCAAGGATGTTTACATCATGAATCAAACCTGCTGTAATCTCGATGAAGGACGGTATTGATCCTCGTAAATCCAACAGTGTATGTAGTTTAATAGCAGCTTTATGTTTTCGGAATTTTGCCCATGGAAACAATGATAGACACAAATCAATAGTTGTAGAATCCAGAGCGTAGATGGTATTGTTAAGATCAAGCAAGAAATCAGAATCATCGTGGTAAAGCATCCGGGCTTTCGAAATCAATACCTGAGCAAAGTCTGCATAGATACGCCAATCTCTGTTTTCATTGGCGCGGGACAAATTGGAAATGGACACATTCCCTTTTATTCCCATATGATACTGCTTATTTGGTTGAGCATTTAAACAGGCTTCAATGTCCCGCAAACTCTCACGATAACTTAACTGAGCAAAACTCATACAAAGAAACTGGTCCCAGCATCTGAAATGACGCGTACGATAATTACCACGATATCTTTTAACGCATTTATCAAACTCATACTTCGGAATGTACTCCATAATCTGTGAAAAAACTGTTTTGCTCATGTGTTATCCTCGCCTTACTTTTAGAATAACACATTGAGGCATTGAAATAGTTCGAGTTCAAATCGAAAAATATCTCAATGGTACTTAAAATCATAAATAAAGGAACTTACACGTTTGTCGCACTACTTTAACGCGACACTAGTGATTTTGTATAGGGAATTATACCAAATCATCTTGCACCAATTTTATACCGTTTCCCCTCTCCTAACCTCTAATAGATGATCAGAGTTCAGAATTGAGTGCAAGACTAAACATTGAAATACATTTAGTGTCTTAGCTAATTTGTATCACAACCAAATTTACTCCTTCTTTATTATTGGAGTAATTCTTGTGCCAGAGAGGTAATTATGAAAAAACACAACCATTTATTAACACTCACCCTGATTGTAATTCTATTTACTATATCTGTGGGCTGTCAACCCGCGCAAGCAGTGAATGAAGATTCAGGACCCCATTTCTATTTTGTGCAGGTCACAGATACACATTTTGGTGATGGGGATAATTATGAACGGGTTGAAAAAATAGTTGAAACGATCAACAACCTGCCCATGGAAATAAAATGTGTGGTACATACTGGTGATATCACTTCTAATAATATCGAGCAAGATTCGGTCGTAGTCCGTGGTATATCGATTATGGATAAACTGCAGGTTCCAATCCATTTTGTCCCCGGAAATCATGATATTTTAGAGTGGGAACTGGATATCACGAAACAACGTTATCTAACACATTTTGGTAACTTGATAGATGTAAAAGAATATGAAGGAATTTTATTCATTTTTGTCTATACCGAAACACTTGCCCACTCATTTGAGATTGATGGATACGATCCTCTTCTGGAACTTGAAGCTATTCTTAAAGATGCCGCTGGAAAGCCGGCAATTATATTTCACCATACCCCTTCACCCGATGATTTTTATCGGAATGAGATGCACGACAGTTGGAAGCAGGACTCGCGGGAGAAATGGGAAAAGCTCCTCAACTCATATAATATAAAAGCTGTGATGGCAGGACATTTTCACCGAGATGAGCATCATTGGTTAGGAGATGTCCCCCTGTATGTAAGCGCGCCGGTTGGTGGTTGGTGGGGACGACAGGCCAGCTTCAGGATTTTTGAATACAAAAACGGAAAACTGGGCTATCGTACTCAGTACATTGAAATGAATCCGCGACCAAATAAGTAGTGGATGAGTGTGTGGAACTCCACGCTTCAGCGACAGCGCACCCGGAAGGAGTGAGGTATGAATAGATGTAATATCGGTGGTTTGGGATTGTTGGCTTTGATGGTTTTTGCTTGCCAGCCTTCCGACAGGAATACTTACACTTTATCCAAAGACCGCCTTAAAGATAAAATCAAAGGTGCCTGGGCAGCACAGACCATCGGAGTGACCTTTGGGCGTCCGGTAGAGTTTAAATATAAAAGCACCATAATCCCGGATTATCATAAACTTGCCTGGTATGATGGCATCTTGAAAGATACCTATGAAAATGAACCAGGAACATATGATGATATCTATATGGACTTGACTTTCGTACAGGTGTTTGAGGATGAAGGGCTTAATGCTCCGGCGGAATCATTCGCAGAGGCTTTTGCCAACGCTGAATTTCCCCTGTGGTTTGCCAATCAAACAGCGAGAAACAATATCCTGAACGGTCTCAAGCCACCGGAATCCGGTCACTGGCTGAATAACCCCTGCGCTGATGATATCGATTTTCAGATTGAGGCTGATTTTGCAGGTATCATGGCTCCCGGGATGTTAAATAGTGCCACCCAAATATGTGATAAAATCGGACACATAATGAACTATGGCGACGGCTGGTATGGTGGGGTCTATGTAGCAGCCATGTATTCCCTGGCATTCGTTTCCGATGATATCGGTTATATTGTTGAAGAAGCACTGAAGGTCATTCCTCCAGAAAGCAATTTTGCCAAGACCATGCAGGATGTCATCAAGTGGCATAAACAAAACCCCCGCGACTGGAAGGACACCTGGTTTAAGGTACACAGAAAATGGTCAAGTGAGATTGGTTCGGCCGTTGGGGTCTTCGATCCTTTCAACATTGACGCAAAAATCAATGCTGCCTGGGTCCTCATGGGTTTACTCTACGGCAATGGTGATTTTACCAGGACCTACGAAATAGCTACCCGTTGTGGCGATGATGCGGACTGCAATCCTGCTAGCGCTGGTGGTATTCTGGGGGCTATTATGGGTTACGAAGCTATTCCCGCCTTTTGGAAACAGGGCTTAAGCGACGTGGAGCCAATTGACTTCAAATATACAACAATTTCACTGGAAGACGCCTACGACTTATCTTTTAAACATGCTCTGCAAGTAATTGAAAAAAATGGTGGCAGGGTGGCTGGAGATTCTGTGACTATTCAACTGCAACAGCCTGAAACTGTACCCTTGGAAGTAGCCTTTGAAGGTCATTTTCCGGTTAGCAAGCCAAGGATCGACAGTGTTTTAGGAGAGAGTTTCACCTATAAAATTGACGGGAAAGGCTTTGTAATCAGGGGCAAGGCTCGCAAAACCGGCGCTACCGACTACGTGTTTGAAGTACAGTTGACTATTGATGGAAAGCTAGTCGAAACGGTTAAACTGCCTACGAATTTTGTTCAGCGTAGGTTTTACCTGTTCTGGCGATACAACCTCACCGACACCGAACACGAAATAGAACTTAAAGTGCTTAATCCAACTGACATGGCAGATATCTATCTCGGTGAAATTCTGGTTTATGGAGGTAAACCTGTAGTTACAAAATACTAGTGCGGTGGTCAACCCTTCTCTGATCTTCATATGATATTGAAGATAATCTGACTGCTAAATCACTTCACTTTGATATCGAGCCAGATCAAGCGGTGGTCGGAGGCTTTCTTAGCCAAAGCTGCTCCGTCCGGATCAATCTTCACGTCAGGCCAATATACTCCACCACTCACTGGTTCCAGGTCTATACTGGGAAGCAGGTGATCGATGCGCAGGCCACGGCCATCCCAACCCGATGTACGACGTTCAATGTAATCCGGTGGCCCTGGTTTCCGGCCATCAAGCGCTCCCTCACTGACCAACAAATCTCCGCAATCGTTAATCCGTGGGTGCTTCAGCAACTGGTCAATCGACCGCTGACCAGTCTCCAGCGTGTCCCCCTGAGGTGCTGCATTTAGATCGCCAATGATGATAAAACTTTCATCTTCTGCAAGCCCTCCTCTGACCCCGGAATCATCCACCATAACCGTATCATTGTTGATATAGTGGACCCACATTTTTAGCTCATCATAATTCCTGCGACCGTTACGGTCTTCCGGACCATCGAAGACAGGAGGCGTCGGGTGGGATACCAGTAAATGGACCAACTTCTTTCCAATTCGTACCGGAACATCCCAATGGGATTTGCTGGAAAGGCGGAAAATTTCAATTTCATCGTCAGAATACCATTCGCGTGGTATCAGGTTGTCAGGAAGATCCTTCCAGAGATACTTTTGAAAAGTCCGTGCCTGCTCGTGCTCCAGCGGAAAACGCGACAGAATCGCCATCGAATACTGTCCTGGATACACGCCATATCCATAACAATCTCCGCCATGTTCGCGTGAACCCTGGTCTTTGACAGTCGCCACCTTGCCATTATTATCGAAATCCTTTCCAGCAAGAAAACCCGTGTTACACGGTGCTGCATAGGTGAATTGATAGGTAAGCGGCTTATCCCCCTGGTTCAGATAAGCGTCGTTGAACCGACGAGCGTTCAGAGATAGGTCTTGCCCTGCTTGTAATGCATCGATATCATGGTCAATCTCGTTGAGTACCAGAACATCCGGACTTATTCTCCGGACGATTTCAGCGGCGGCTTTTAACTGGTCGTCTTGACCAATTCCGTTCATATCAATGTTTGTTAGTTTTTCTGTTGACATCTCCCAAATGTTAAATAGTGCAATACGCACCGTATCTTTCGTGGTTGTTACATCCGCAGCACTTACCGTGAAAGACAAATTGACAAATATCTGGATTAAAATAGCCTGAATAAATGCCGAAGACATCTTTAAAAATATCGTTTTCTTTCTTTGATGCATGATGCTCATTTAATTATAACACAATTGATATTATGTAGCCGTGACCCGCACCGTTTATTTGGACCCGGTTTGATGCGAAAACTTAAGGTATTCAAACAGCCATTTCCAATTTATTCAGCAGTTTAATAGACTTACATTTCTCTTGAGAGGAACTTGCATATTCATTGGAGCTTTGATACCACTAATGAATTGTGAGAGCGTACCATAAACCACCATTTTTGACACGCCCCTTTACTAATTGAAATGTATCAGACGTTTTTGGGACTCAGGAGTTAGGGATTATCAAAAAGGCATGGATTTTAATATGAGCCCCACGGGCAAAGACCGTGGTCACTCCATGAAATACCCTCCTACGCCAATGCTTCGGAGGGTTATCTGCAACAGGCGACAACCGCCGTAGCAACAATACTTCATTTTTGGACGATTCTTCACGCATTCATCCATCCCGACCGGTAGGGATGGTTTTCTGCTTAGGCGGATAAACAGATTACGCAATACGTATTCAGTGACAACGATATAATTACTACTACATGTATTGGATTTATCGTTTTGATTGATATATAAGAAAATAGGGTGGTGCATCTATAACACCACCCTTATCTTTATCAATTTAATGAATCAGTTTGTACGGTTTAGTCCTGCCAGTTAATGATAAAAATCCGGTAATATCCGCTACCGGTGCTGCTTACCTTAATGTAGTAATTCCCAGCAACAGTTGGTACCCACTCTCCGATCCTGGCAATATCATCACCGCTTCCCTGATCGTCGCTTTCTAAAAGATTACCACTGGAATCGAATAATTCCAGTTTGATATAGTCAGGTTCACAGGATTGTGATGGTATTCCTATATTATATCCGCAGGGAATTCCGGCGGGACAAGGTTCAGCGGAAAATGCAATATAATCGACATCCCCTGCTGGACGAATGGAATGCTTTTGACTGGGAGCATCGCCACTAAGATCGATAGTTGAAGCCGATGCAATATCGTTATCCGGTTCATACTTATCTTGCAAAGGAACATTGGCTTCGACGACCTCGCTGAATTCACTGGTACCAGCATTGTTTTTGGCTTTTACGGCATAATAGCGTTCTAGATAGTCATAATCGAAATCGTCATACCATGCTTCATCGTTATCACCGTATTCAATTATGGAATTCTCATCCACCCCCCGATAGATTTCGTAATCTTTTGCCCCGGAAACTTCATCCCAGTGAAGTTCAACATAATCACCAGCTTCATTGTACACAGCAGTTAAATCTTTCGGTGCATCGGGATCTTGTAAAAATGCACATCCCGAATGATATTTCGTGAACATCCGGAGATAAAGCGGGAGTTATGGGGTGGTAAATTATGGACGAGTGGTTATTACATAAATATCGTGGGTCTATTCGGCAATGAAAAAATAATCAAGAAATATGTCAAAGAGCAGGGG
>JABMQW010000086.1 GCA_013203115.1 Fidelibacterota bacterium | reverse complement strand
TTCTAACGGAGCCGAACAGCAGATTTATTTGGCAACGCCGGTTTACGCCTGGTCGCCGGAATTGGCGGATTCTATTGTCTGGGATATTCGCCAGGGACCATGGGATTATACGATAGACACCTTAAAATCCCAATCTCAATGGTTGTATCCTAATTCCAGCGCAGGACAAGATACTTTTATGCTGGTATCACCAGCCCTGAATATTACCGGCACAAATCGTTTGGCTTTGAGCATCACCCACCGTTATGAATTAGAATGGGATCGAGATTTGATCGCGGTTCTGATTGTTAATGATTCGGATAGTATTATCGGTCAATGGCAAGCAGCGGATCAGCAATGGGAAAATACTATTACCAGCTGGATTGGTTGTAGCTCGATCAGTGTGCACGATTCGGTCAGAGTGGCGGTGAAATTTTGTGTCGATGGTAGCGTCAATTATCGTGGGTGGCAGATCTTTGGGTTGGAGCTGACTGCGGCACTCGAGCCCGATATGTCTATTAAGGATGATAATGATCGAGAGGTAAATCGGTTTTTGATCTCAAATCCCTACCCGAATCCATCAAATGGAATGGTAGGCATCAATCTATCCGGGCTTCCCGGTCCGGTAGCGATAACCGTTTATGACCTGTTAGGCCGGCAGGTACACCATGAGATTATCCCTCATCCGGTCACTAAATTACTAACCTGGCAAATCAATTTTGGTCACAACGGATATCCCGGCAGTTCCGGGTTATATTTTATGCGCATAAAAACCCCCCAACACACGGTTGTTAAAAAATGCATCATATTGAAAAACTAAACCGACTTATATTGGGTATTATCATTTTATGGACCGGTTTATCGGCCTCCAACGGCAGTTTTCGCGGGCTATCGGCATCTGATATCGCTAACCGACCGATACCGTTAAGTTTCAGTAATCTGGTGGAATCCACTTACGGAATCCCTCGGCTGGATCTGAATCTGGAGCGGGGAACCTTTCTGATTATAACCAAGCAGACTCTATTACCTTACCTCAGCAGCCTGGTGACTTTCAAGCGTTCACAAGGCTTTAAAACAGTCGTTAAAACTCAGGGCGAGTTCGGGACTACAGCCAATGCTATTAAAGCCAGTTTAACCCAATATTTACAGGATGATCCCATGCTGGAATATGTGTTGTTAATCGGTGATGTGGATGATGTGGGTGAAATGCCGGCTTTCTATTATGGTTTGGAAAATAATGTAACCGACCAAAAATATACGCATATCCTGGGTAATGATTTTATTCCGGATTTCTTTATTGGACGGTTATCCATCGATTCATTCATTGAATTAGTTGTCATGATCAATAAGACAATTAATTATCATCGGGATCCACTTAATGGGACCGGCGATTGGCTTGATAAGGCATTAATAGTAGCTGGTAATTACAGCAATACCACGCCCATACCGATAACACCAGTCTGGACATCGCGCTGGCTGCGAGACCGTTTATTGGATTATGGCTATTCACAAGCGGATACCGTTTATTATCCACCGATCCAGCAGGGCGCAACCCTGATTCAGGCAGCTATTAATTCCGGTGTTGGTCTGGTCAACTACCGTGGTTGGGGTGATGCCAACGGCTGGCATTACCCGGAGTTCCACGTCGAGGATGTGGCTAGCTCCAATCTGAATAATGGTAACATGACCCCCGTATTCACTTCCTTTGTATGTAATTCGGCCGATTTCGCTAATAATGTTGATCCCTGCCTTGGTGAAGCACTGACCCGTGCGGGCCAGCCGACTGTCTTGAAGGGTGCCGTAGCTATTGTTGGTCCTTCAGATCTGCATACCAGTACCAAATTCAACAATGTTATCAATACCTATATGTATGATGCCATGCTGGATGATGATGTCCTCGAACTGGGTCCTGCTATGTTGGCTGGACAAATGGGTTTGCTGACCGAATTTCCCCAGTTAGATGGCCCCGGTGAAGGTCAGGAGATTTATTTCCATGTTTATAATATTCTGGGCGATCCATCGCTCTCGATCCATGTTTTGACGCCCGCTATTTTCACCATTACGGCGGAAACTGTAACGACCCGGGACGGGCTGGTGGATGTTCTGGTACATGACAGTCACGGCCAACCGGTTTCTGAGGCAGTGGTGGCATTGCTGATTGGAGCTGAGCTTGTTGCCCGCGGAATAACCGATTCAGCCGGCCGACTTGTTGTGCAGCTAACAGAACCGGAACTGGGTAATGTTGATGTATTTGTCAATAAATCCGGATTTGTACAGGGACATCTGGAATTATCCATCGGAAATGCAAGCCGGGATTTGGTGATTTTCGGAATCGATCTGGAGGATACCGGGGGAACGGTTGTCGAGTTTGGTGCGCCGGGTCAGATACTAACGGTTTTTCCCCGGCTGAAAAACCTCGGTACAGCAGTCATTCCCGCCGGATCTATTACCGCGTTAACTGGTGCTGGATTGCAGCCTATTGATGTGACCTGCAACCATCCGGAAATCCAACCTGCTCAGGAAGTCGTAACTAACGATCCTCTGGTGTTCCGAATCAGGGAATTTGGCGATCAATCGGGCCGTGTGATTGATCTACTGGATAATGGCGGGATGATAGGTCAGGTTATTATACCGGTCGTAAGACCCGTTTTTCAGATTGACCAGGTAGCCACCGACCTGCAACCGGCCAGTGGTTTTTCAGGCGGATTAAGCCTGATTAATCACTGCGCTGCAGCCTGGAATGATCTGACCGCTGTTCTGATTTCGCATACTGATTCACTCACTATCTCTGATTCAATCGCGGCTGCTTTTACTCTGTCAGCCTGGGGTCAAGCCGAAGAAACAGCAGCTTTTAGCGGACAGGTGGGCTATGTTGCCAGTGGTAGTGGTTTAAGCGTGCAGGTGAAGATTTATCAGGATACGATTCTGGTATATTCGATCGAGCAGGATTTGTTGGTACTGCCGGGTGATTTTTCCGATCCGGTGCCGCCCTCACCATACGGATACTGGGCTTATGATAATTTTGATACCGGGTACAATTCGGTCCCGAACTACAATTGGGTTGAATTATTCACCAACAGTTCGGCTGAATTATTCCGATTGGACGATGATGATCACGTAAATCTGTCGCTGCCTTTTGAATTCCAGTATTTTGGAACTGTCTATGACCGGGTGACAATCAATTCCAATGGCTGGATATCATTTATTCCCTGTGCAATTGACTATTTCTGGAATTATTCAATTCCGATGGCCCTGGGACCTTCCGCCCAGGTGGCGGCCTTCTGGGATGACCTTGAAGTAGTCGGTTCTGATTCAATCAGGGTATATACCTGGTTTGATGCCGCCAATGGGCGCTTTATTATCGAGTGGGACCAAGCTTTGAATGGCTATGATGAAATCACAGCGGAAACATTTGAAATTATACTTTACGATCAAGTTGTTCAACCAACTACATCAGGTGATGGTGTAATTGATATTCAATATTTTTCAATCGCCGATGTGGATATCAGTAAAAATTATAGTACCGTTGGAATCGAATCACCGGACCAGAACGAGGGTGTACAGTATTTGTTTAATAACAGCTATGCTCCCGGCGCAACGCCTTTACAAGATGGTTTAACGATCCGATTTACAACTGCGGAACCGGCTCATTACGTGGCTCCCTTAGCAGTGGATAAAATTAATCTTCCGGAGAATTTTCAGTTAATGCCGGCCTACCCCAATCCGTTCAACCCCCGGACTCAAATCACTTTTAAGCTTCCGAGGATTAACCATATTAATATTACCATCTATGATTTGCTGGGACGCAGGGTTTTAACTCTGACTGATGGTCAATATACTGCCGGGCAACATACATTAATATGGAATGGACGAAACTCCAATGGCGTACCAGTCAGCTCTGGTACTTATTTTGTTGTAGCACGAAGCGCTGGAAATCGGCAGGTGAATAAGCTTCTTCTGTTGAAATAGCTAGGTGCTGGGAGATAGGTTTTAAGGGGCAGGAGTTCGTCTACAGTGATTGGAATTACAAAATACAGATTACGAATTGAAGGCTAAATTTCCAATCTCCAATCTCCAATTT
>JABMQW010000085.1 GCA_013203115.1 Fidelibacterota bacterium | reverse complement strand
TACCTGCGTGATAATGCCGATACAATGGCTAAAATGATTTCACAGGTAAAAGCGTTTATGGGCTTGGAAGAGGTAACCGAAGATCAACCCGAAAACTAAAGTTACCAATGTAAAAGAACAGCGCCACCGGTCCGACCGGCGTACTATATTTTTAGCAGATGGACGCGTTTTTGGTATTCCCGGAGACGTTTTTCTCGCGCATCCGGTGCATCCTGGAGACCTCCTGGAAGAAAAAGAAATCGCTGAATTATTAGAAAAAAGTGATCAACAGAAATTAAAGGATTCAGCCCTTAATTTGTTAAGTTACCGGGTTCGGAGCAGGGCAGAACTGAAGCGGCGGTTAATTGATAAGGGCTGGACCATAGCCGAAATCGATCCGCTTCTGGATTATCTGGAGTCTAAAGGTTATCTCAACGATCTGGAATTTGCTCGTACGTTTACACGTGATAAAATAAAATTAAAGCATTTAGGTCCTTTCGCCATTTCGGCTGAGCTGATGCGTTTCCAGGTGGATAAAACTATTATCAAACAGGTAGTCAAAGAGTTTTACCCGGAGGGTACCGAAGTAAAACTGATCGGTGAATTATTGGATAAAAAAAGTCTGTCAATAAACGAACCTGATAAAAAACAGCAAAAGAAAATAATTGATTTCCTGACCCGCAAAGGATTTGCCTGGGAGCATATCAGGACTGTTATGTACGAAAGAAAATTAATCAAATAACAAATGTGTTTTAATGAGAACTGGGATGGGTAAAAAGACTAGACACGAAATATTGACTGATCATGAACAGGAATATCTGCGTAAATCCTTGGGGAGAATTCCGACCGAATATGAACGAACCACGATTACCTGTTTGTGGCATGAATTTTATCGTCGTTTTCCTTATCAGGATATAATCAATCGTGCCCGAACCATCCAGGATGAAGTACCGTTAGCAGATGAATATGATGTTAGGCCGGAGAACGGATTGGTTATCGAGATTAGCGGGAATAATAATGAGAAGGATCTTCCGTTAGCTTTTCACGCCTTGATTCAGAAAATGCTGCTAAAAAGGTGCTTACCGCGGGTGGTAATTATTAGCGGAAGTCTACTGAATCACGAATCAGCAGTATTTGACAAAATTGTCAGAAAATTGCAGCGGCAGGCCAAGGACTTAGACCTGCAGATTCTGCCCGGCAGGACCTATTTGTCCGGCGCAACAGCGATTGTGGATTTAATGTTACTTGGTATTCCAATTAAACCGGTTTCGGAACTGACCAATCCCAATCAGGGCATTCTGGTAGCGGTTAATGTGGACATTGATTCAGAAGTCAGCAATAAACGAATACAAGTCCTCCGTAATAATATAATACAAACACTGAAGCTGTTAATATCCAAACCCTGGGTTATCAGAATGACCGACTCTACTGCCCGGAATTGTGCCAACGATGTTGTTGATTTTCTGATAGCGAATCAAGTTGGAATTGATATCCGGGTTAGTTCTCCGCCGGATACTAAAGTTTCTGATTCATTGAACAATATTGACCGGTTGTTTCTGGTTCAAATTCAGAATGGCTATGAAGAAGAATTAAAGCTGCTGTTAAGTGAATTTGGTTTGACCTATAATATTATTGGCCGGATAAAGGAAGTTCCGGATTATACAATCACAGCGAGCAATGAGATTCTGGTCCATATCCCGGCCAGCCTTTTTGATCCGGACGTCAGCTTAATTGAGGAATACTCGACCTTATATCCTCCGGAAGAAAGCGAAAGGCAAACAACAGAAGAACCGTTGATCTCTCAAAAAAGCAACTACAATTCACAGTTACTCAAATTGCTGCCGTTTGTGAATAATGGAAATGCCCGGCAATACGGAGCATACTGCCAGAGAATAGTTCTGGAAGAACCCTATCTAATCGATATCGGGCAGAATCAACGCCTGTCAATTCTGAATCAACAACAAGCCGCGCAGATACTGGTAACGGAATCAGCCCGGCGTATGGCCTGTGTCGGCGGACGTCCGCGGCAGGTAATTGCTCATGTGCAGAGCCACCAGGACCAGGATCCGGCACATTTATTGAACTTTAACCAGGTAGTAAAAGGGATCACCAATGCCTGTAACAAACTTGGTTTGCAGCTGACAGGTATTTTTTCGGATAAACTAACTACTGTTCAGCATTGCTCGCCAAGTATCGGCATTGTCGGTACCGTCAATCCCCGTCGGAAGCCGGTTACATTCACCTTTAAGGACGAAGGTGATTTCATTACCATGCTCGGTAGTTTGCGCGGTGAGTTAGGTGGTTCGCAATATATGCAGCACATTCACAATTCTAGCGCCGGCAGCTTTCCAGCATTGGACTTTGGGATGGAACGACGTTTACAGGAGACCGTCATCCGGGGAATCGAGGGGAATTTTATCAAGTCAGCCTTCAGTATTGGGTCCGGTGGTCTGTCGGCCGCGATCGCGACCAGTCTTGTATATGCCCGGGAAGGTCTCGGCGCCCGGATCCACCTGTCCCGGAAATTACTGCCCGCCGAACTGTTGTTTGGTGAATCACAGGGGGTGGTATTAATCACCTTGGATGAAAATGATCTGATGGAATTTGAACGAATCTGCATGAATGTTGGCGTACCATCGACTACTATCGGTCGGGTCACTGATGATGGTAAATTTACCTTTAATGATTTGATTAATTTACCGGT
>JABMQW010000084.1 GCA_013203115.1 Fidelibacterota bacterium | reverse complement strand
CCAGCTTAACACCATAAATGCGGATATTTTTTATTTTTTCGATCGGGATAACGCGGGCAAAGGTCAACAGACTACCGTGGTTCAAGTCGGCTGTTTTGATTTCATATTTGTAGGGCTGACCCAATTCGGCCTGCATAGACGATATAGAAACAATTTTAATAGGGGCATTGACAAAGAATTCCGCTTCAATCATCCGCGTCTCTCTACCATCACTCACCGCAACCAGCAGATGAGAAAAATCAACATTCTGTTCGGCTGGTTCCCAGAATAAATGCCCGTTATACGGATCCATCCGCATGCCCGGCGGTAATAGCAAGGCAGTATATTGCAATTGGTCGCCCTGATTAGGATCGTAGGCTGAGATTTGAAAATCGTAGGTCTCGCCCAGTCGAATCATATTCATTGATTCCGGAGCCTGCTCAATTACCGGCGGGTGATTGATAAACAGGGTCACTGTTTGAGTATCGCGGGCGATACCGTGACCGACCATTACCGTGAACTGCTGGGTATCGATCTGGACCGGTGTTGGAATCCAGCGCAGACGACCGTCTGCAGCCACAGCCATACCTTCCGGACCATCTAACAATATAAAGTCCAATGACAGGTCAATATCCGGTTTCCAGACCTCGATATTATAACGATATTCTTCGTTTATCTGACCAACTGAATCGGCAACCGAAAATATGGATACACCAGCACGGGGATGTAGTGTGAATTCCTGTATTGCCCGGTCAAATCCGTCTGATGCGACAAGACGCACCGGGTAAACACTCACATGTGAGGAATCGGTCTGCCACTCAATCATTCCCGCTGGATCAATAGTCATGCCCGCCGGCTTAGTTTCCAGCGAGAATCTGATCTGCTGGTCAGAGTTGAAATCCCGTACCTGTGGTTGATAAGTAAAAAGCGCATTCGCGAGAAATTCAACGTCTTCCGGTTCGGAGATGATCTGTGGCGGATCGTTGACGTAAATCCATAAACGCTCATCATAGCTATCCAACTCTGGTACCATCTGATAAACAATTAAGGAATCAGGTTCTCGCCGATCAAAACTAACCGTTTCGCCTACTTTCATTTCTACCCGGTAAGCCAATTGATAGGCACCAAATTGGTCTTTGCCCGGAACCCAGTTTATTGATCTGCTTTCGTAGTGAAAGAACATACCTTTGGGCGGCACTTTCAACCAGCGAAAGCTGTAAAACTGACGCATGTCGTCTTCCGGAATTGTGTAAGTAAAAGTTTGATTAGCAGCTAAAATATGGCGCGGCAGTACGCCTTCCGGTAAGACTCCTCCTTGCGGTAGTGGGGTTGGCGCTAAGGCAACCGGCTTTTCACGACTGGCAGGTAGTAAAATTTCAGGAAATAACTCAATCAGGTCCAAAGGTTGTTGAGCAGAACTATCTATTGTAGTATCAACTACGACCAATTCCTGCGGTCCAAAACCCAGATCGCTGGTGAAAATATCCGTGACAGCACCATTCCAACCGGCTGCAATTATGGTTCCCGAGTATAAACCCCGGGAAACAACGGGAAGAACCTGGAATACTTGAGCTCCATCTTCGCCCTCAAGTGAAAAATATTCGACCTGCTCCGGCTGATTTTCTCCGTGCCCGAAAGAGAGCGTCAGCATATTCATCTCACCGGAAACCAATACGAGATCGACCCTGTCATCCTGGTTAAAATCGGCTGCCCGCAAGTCTGATAATGGACCAGCGTCGATAACCAGTTCATCAACCGGTACACCAACCGGAGTCATTGTCAGGGCTATCACATGACCTGATCGGAAGGGTAGGATAATATCACGAAAACCATCACCATCCCAGTCTGCTAGACTGATTGATCGTGGTAAAAGACCAAACAAACCAGATAAAATATATTGGGTCGGTTCGCCGGGATATAAACTGCCACCAGCATTATAATAAGGCTGGATTTTTAATACACTGCCTTCCGGACTAAAGGCAATCAAATCAACATAGCCATTCCGGTCATAATCAACTGTGGCCGAATAAATGAACCCGGAGCCTGACTTTAGCAAATCCGGTGTTAACTCTGCAGTAACTTCCAATTCGCCATTCATTGCCTGATCAATTATTGCCAGACTGCGCCGTGGACTGCCTAAAGAAACAATCAATTCATCGCTGCCATCACCATCACGATCAAAGATCTGTAAATTGTTACTGCGCAAATAGCCCCAGCTATCTGACAGGTCTAAAGTTCGAGTGGGGTTTTCGCTGAAGCCGTCTTCTTCCAGATCAAATACGTAAACTACCGGACGCAGAGATTCCTCCTGATCGGCTTCGGATATATTCAGCAACACTACCAGTTCCTGAAGATCGTCACCTGTTAAATCGGCCAACTTCAAGCCAACATAGTGGCCACTAACATCCTCAGGCAGAACAAGCTCCCATAAAATCTGTTGAAATCCATCACCATCAATTTCAATATGGCGAATAATTAGGGGAGAACCGAGCCCAAAGCCATTCTCCAATACGGCAAAAAATTCAGCCTGTCCATTGTTGTTGATATCAAATACTCCTGAAAGATCAACAATTTTATAGTTCTGCCAAGAAGTAGAATCAGCGGCTGGGAGTTGACCTGTCAGTAACAAACAAGCCCAGAATAATTTCTTGATATACTCCATTATCTACTATCGGCTGTTACTTAATATCACCTGAAATTTGAATTATATGGTTATTGTATAGTTTCGCTGCTATCCGGTAATTCGGCGTTCTTATTTTCGATCAGGCTCCATTTGGCGCCATAAATTTCACCGCTGCTGCCATCTTTACCAGAATCAATTATCTGCAGTCCCTGACCCTGATT
>JABMQW010000006.1 GCA_013203115.1 Fidelibacterota bacterium | reverse complement strand
GTAGGGTGAATCTCATACTGGGTCGCCAACGCACTTAAGGTCTTTTCGCCCTTTATTGCGTCCAGGGCGACTTTCGCCTTAAATGTTGCTGAATGATTACGTCTCTTTTTACTCATGCTCTGCGGTTCCTTTTGTCATTAGGTTTACGCAGAATTTACACTAAGCAACTGTACAGTTTTTGGGGTCCACTTCTATACCTTCCGATAGTACGGTAGGATATGAAGTGAATTATATACAGGAACTGAAAATCAATAAATTTGAATACATATTGACATCTACCCAAAACTGGGGTAAGCCATTATCATCTGCAAGCTTCAATGTTTTTATCGATAGTGATATTGGGTTAAAATCAATTTCTTATAAGCCAGACATACGGGAGATACTTAAAGGGAAACAAGTATATAGAATAAATAAAGAAGATTTCTTCCCAATTAAAAACCTAATAATCGAGTGGTAAGGAGTAAATGATGTTTAAACGATTAATTGTCACCTTGATAGTTTTTAATACATTATCCTTCTCAAATCCATTGATGCAACAGTACTTTAGCGAACTTCACTTTGACACGACTGGGTGGAAACTGGAATTACTGAACGATTATTGGACTCAAAATTTTGATGGTTGGTATTTTACAAGTATTTCTGACACAGGATATTTTAGAAGTGGTATCAGTTTTGGATCGAATACATTATTAATCATAACTGAAGATAGTTTATTGAACTCTTTCACGATAAACCAAATTCGTGATACTATTTATATTCATGAACCTGGGGGTGGTGCGATTGACTGGATGTTTTTTGGTGATACAGATAATCATCAAATTGTTCCGCCCAACACCTATCAATCTTTAAATAGAGAATTGATACAAACACATTCTGGTTATACTGACGATTATTTGTATTTAGATAACTCCCCGACAATCGGATTTGAAAATGATTGGATTGATGCGATGGGTATTGTAGAAGGAATAGTGACTGATTCTCTCCAAATACCAATTGAGGGGGTTAAAGTAGTATACTATATTAATCATAATGGGTTATTCCCTGACTCAATCTTCAGATATACTGATGTGAATGGTCATTATACATTTAACTCTATAGCGAGAGTAAGATATTTGCAGTTCTTAAAATGTGGATTTGAGGAAATTGAAATTTATACTCAGGTTTATCCAGATAGTACCGTTATAATTAATCAAGAAATGATTAGTATTATGCAGTCGGTAGATATTATTCAGCATAACATGAAAAATGGGTACAAGTTAGGTAGTAACTATCCGAACCCATTTAATTCAACAACAATTAACTATTATTTACCCCAAGACGGGCACGTGAATATTTCATTGTATTCTGTTAAAGGACAATTTATTGACGTTTTGATCGATGAGGTTCAGAATTACGGTACCTACCAACGGCAAGTTGATTTTGATGGGCTATCCTCGGGTGTGTATATAATTCATTTAACAACTGATAAAATCTCCCTTTCTCAAAAATGTGTTTACATGAAATAGTATTTATGGTGTCTAACACCTGCTGCTACGGACGCTCTTCGAGATTGGAAAATGGAGATTGGAAATTTGAAATTGAAAAGCGCCGGTGAGTTAGGCCGCTTAAGAATTGACATTGGGAGGACACATTTCATAAATGAGTGATCTACAACTCGAGACGCCACGGCTGCGCCTACGTTTGATGCAATCATCAGATCTTGATGACCTCCTGAGAATCTTCGGGGATCCTAAGGTTATGGCCTCATTTGGCGGAGCCACTTTCAACCGCGAGCAAATGGAACGTTGGATGCATAGAAACATTGAGCATCAAAACCTACATGGTTACGGTCTCTTCTCGGTAATCTTGCAATCTGAAGGATTGTTGATCGGGGATTGTGGACTTGAACACATGAAAGTGGAAGAAGATCAAGCAAGCGAACTTGGCTATGATTTCCGAAGTGATTACTGGAATCAGGACTTCGCAACGGAGGCTGCCACTGCCGTTCGTGACTATGCTTTCAATGTACTCCATCTGCCTCGCTTGATCAGCCTCATTCGAGTTGGAAATGCAGCATCTAAGCGTGTATCTGAAAAAATAGGAATGCGGTTCGTCGCTGAGATCACACGAAATGGTATATCCTATTGGAAATATGCAATTGATGGCATATCCAATAAACATTTTATAGAGCGGCCTAACGGAATAAGAATTAGCAATTGAAGGAGCGTCAGCTTGCCTGCCTGGCGGCAGACAGGCCATACCTGTGCCAGCTAACGCTGGACTTCGGTAGACAGGCAACTCTGGGTTGTACCAGGCTCCAATTGAATCGGGGGATTTTATCTGGAGTTCATATAAATCAATTATCATGACCTGCTATTTTTCCTTGGCCGGATCAATTCCGATGATTATGTTTCGACAATAAATTCACACTTTTAAGCTAATGGCTGGATACTTTTTTCATACTTGTTACTCTTTGTTAGTCGGAGTTATTTTACAATAAAGCATTACCATTGTTTTGCCGGTTGGTAACGATGAACAAAAATATCATTAAAGTTTACAGGAACGATTAAGAGACATGAAGAATAAAATTACATATCAGTTCAGAATAGAACTTTTAGGGATAGAACCATCAATATGGCGACTAATCGAAGTTCCCTCAAATTATAGCTTTTGGGATCTTCACGTTGCTATACAGGATTCTATGGGCTGGTTGGATTACCATCTCCATTCATTTTCACTGCTTCCGCCTGGAGAAAAAAAGCCGGTTTTGATAGGTATCCCGGATAATGAAGATGAATATAATACTCTTCCAGGATGGGATGTACCTTTAAATAAATACTTTAAAGAACCTGGTGATCAGGCAAATTATGATTATGATTTTGGTGATGATTGGCGCCACAGGATAGTTTTTAAAGGAATATTACCGCCGAAAGATGGAATCAAATATCCTAATTGCTCAGACGGCCAACGCGCCTGTCCACCAGAGGATTGTGGTAGCATTCCAGGCTATTACAATCTTGTAGAAGTCCTCGCTGATAAAGAGCATGCGGAATATAAAGATATGGTTTATTGGTTAAGTAACCATGCCAAAAACTACCACCCCTATGATCCGGAGAAATTTGCACCCGACCAGGTAAAATTTTGGAATCCAAAGAAAAGATGGAAAATGGCTTTTGAGGATTGAGGAACAAATTCCAACCAAGGGTTCCACCTGACCGTTTTTCCGCCGCGCTCGATAGCAGCAGGTGAGCTTAGTCATCTGGTGTTCAATTAGCTTTATCCTCAACTATTAAAAATAGGATAATATGTATGACATCTCTGGAATTATTAGTTTATTAAAGACTATCAAGTTTAAATTTTAAGTACAAACAAGGAGAATGACATGAAGAACCATAATTATATAAGCTATGTACGCGTAATTACCACGAGTGTTCTGTTACTTGCATTATTAGGTGGCACTCCCGCTAATGACGGAAAAATGCCCATCACAACATTATCAGAAGCGGCGCTGAAGTTGTATTTACAAGGTCGAGATTTAACCGATAAACTGCAGAATCAAGAGTCCATACAATTTTTTGAAAAAGCTGTTACTGCCGATGAAAATTTTGCCCTGGGATATTTAAACTTGGCCTTTGTGGTGCCCAGCGCCAAGGGATTTTTTGAAAATTTAGACAAGGCAGTAGCTTTAGCTGATAAGGTTTCTGAAGGAGAGCGTTTATGGATTCTGGGAGTCCAGGCAGCGGCTAACGGTTTTCCGCTAAAACAGAGGGAATTTTACATAAAACTAATCGAAGCGTATCCAAATGACGAGCGAGCTCATAATTTATTAGGTGTTAATTATTTTGGTCAGCAAGAGTGGGAACAAGCAATCGCAGAATGTAATCAAGCGATTAAAATTGCTCCGGACTTTTCGCAGCCCTATAATCAGCTTGGTTATGCTTACAGATTTTTGGCAAAGTACGAGGATGCGGAGAAGGCTTTCAAGAAATACATTTCATTGATTCCTGACGATCCGAATCCCTATGATTCATATGCTGAACTACTTATGAAAATAGGTAAGTACGATGAATCTATCGAACAATATAAAAAGGCTTTATCGCTTAATCCTAATTTTGTTGCATCGCATTTCGGTATAGCTACAAACCTTAATTTTAAGGGAAAACACGAGGATGCAAGAAAACAACTTCACGAACTGTATGAAATCGCTCGTAATGATGGAGAGCGTCGAGCGGTAAACTTTACAATGGCAGTTTCTTATATTGATGAAGGAAACATGGAAAAAGCATTAGAGGAAATGAATAAACAATATGTCTCAAATAAAGAGATTAACGATGCGGCTGCAATGTCCGGAAGCCTGGTTTTTATAGGCAATATACTTTTTGAGACAGGAAGATTCGATGAAGCATTAGCAAAATATGAAGCGGCACTGAAAATTGTTGTTGAATCTGATCTTTCTGAAGAAGTGAAGGATAATAATAAACGCGGAAATCTCTTTAATGTCGCACGTGTTATGTTGAAGAAAGGTGATATTGCGGATGCAAAAGCCAAATCTGAAGAATTTCACAAACAAGTTAAGGCTATAAATAATCCAAACCAGATTCGCCTTGCTCATCAGTTGGCGGGAATGATTGCCCTTGAAGAGCAAGATTACAGCCTCGCACTTACTGAGCTTCAGCAAGCCAGTCAACAAAATCCATTTAATCTTTTCAGAATGGCGTTAGCATACAAAGGCAGTGGTGATAAGGAGAAAGCCAAAGAACATTTCGCCAGAGCCGCAAACTTCAATGCGCTCAATAATCCAAACCAGGCCTACATCAGAACCAAGGCTCAAAAGATGCTCAAAAAATTGTAAGACGATAATAAAACTGTAGCAGGATTTTATCCTGCTACAGTTTACTCAGGTTTACATTTGGACTGTTGATTAAGAATTTACGACTATTGAAAGTTGGGAAGACTGGGGAATGGAGTTTTATAATGTCCGGTCTGAATGCCAGGCAACTATTTTTTGTAATTTTTGTCTGATTAGACAACAAACACTAGGCGATTTTAATATTCGTCCTAGCAACGATTAGCTTGATAACCAGACAAGGAGCTAAAATGCGTAATCTTTCCTTAATAATGATCCTGCTGTTTACAATTGTGATCACATCAGCTGCTGATAAGGCTGAACCGATGAAACCAGCCCTGCTGGTGATCGATATCCAGAATGCCTACCTGGAATGGATGTCACAGGAAGATCAGGCTGAGGTTTTCGAATACATCAATGCCAGCATCAAGATATTCCGCGATGCCGCACTACCAATTATTCGCATCTACAATACTAATCCTGATTACGGTCCAGCCGAAGGAACCGAAGCCTTCGAGTTCCCGGAGACTGTGCCGGTATTGCCGGACGATCCGATGGTGATAAAAAATTATTCTAACGGATTCAAAAAGACCGATCTGCAGAAAATCCTGAAAAAACAGGATGTGAACACCCTTTTCCTGTGCGGGCTTAGCGCCACCGGCTGCGTGCTGGCCACCTATCATGGCGCCCAGGATCTGGATTATGAAACATTTATGATCAAAAACGCCCTATTGAGTCCCAACGTTGAATACACCAAATCGATCGAGACCATCTTTGAAGCCCTGCCCTACTCAGCCCTGCGGGTGATGATCAATAATGTAAAATAAAGCTCTCCCCACCGCAAGCGGATGGGGTAGACGGAATTACGCCATATCCAACCCGGCTTCGTCCCGATTAAAATCGGGACTTCGTCGTGGTTAACCTCGCGATTCATCTCTGCGGCAAGCTACAGTGTATTCTGGCGAAGGCGAATAAACCAGAGATCAGGTAGGAAAAATCATTGCCGTTTTGCTCGCACTAGAATGTGTCCACATCCAGTACCTAGTTTACCGGATCGTGCTTTTGATTATCTAATGGTCAGAGCCAAACCAGATCGGTGTGCCAGACCATCATCAGCATTAGCACCCACAACAACATAGTCGCTAGATATGGATACTCGCTTGCCAAATAAATCAGACCCCTAACCATCACTTACGGTCAGCTTGATTTCGGAGGTAAAGCTGATACTTAAAAAATTAGCCTAATGAAAATATACTTCTTTTATTCATTGTTTATCCCCTCCTTTTGTTTCTTCAATGAATCATTACCATGAATAAATGGTGTTAGCAACTATCAAACAAAACACTATTTTAGGAGAACCATTTTCCTAAAACCGGTGTACTTCTCCACTTTTATGGCATAAAAGTATATCCCAGCACTTACAGTTTGATCGGAACTATTTCGACAGTTCCACATAGCCGATCTATAACCTGCTTCCTGATATTCATTAACGAGTTTGATAACCTGCCGACCTAAAAGATCGTATATCACAACTTGAACATTGGTTGCTTCTGGTAGATCATATCGAATAGTAGTGATTGGATTGAATGGATTCGGATAGTTCTGATAAAGAGTGAATTTGTCAGGCAAAATCTGTTCATCATTAATAGCAACTGTATAGGGCGATTCATAGGCACCCATGTCTGGGACATTGCCATCATATTCATCCGGACTCAAGTTAACCAGCGTATCGCTTCCCCAGACAAAGAAGTCGGTTCCTGCATCAATACACGGTGACCCAACCTGTAAATTAAAATCTCCATTTTCCGGATCTACGAAGAGTGGTTCGTTATCAATATTTCCTTCACCAGCCCAACTTCCCTGAACATTTGAATAGAACACATTCGCATCACAGGATGGGGGATATATTTCCTGGGGCATATCATTCCAGAGGATTGTATTGATTAATCTTAGACTGGAATTCTGAACACAATGCAGGCCACCGCCTATTGACAAAGCAGTATTACCTGTGATGGTGACATTAGTGAAAAGTGGATTAGACTCTGAACAGAATACACCACCTCCATTGTTCGAAGCAGTATTGCCATTGATAGTAACACGTATCAAATTTGGAATAGATTGGATACAATATATTCCTCCACCGTATCTTGATGAGTCACCACTAATAATGGTATTTACAAGAATAGGGTTTGATGCCGAAGAGTACAGACCCCCACCCCTAATATTAGCCTTATTATTATTAAGAATACTATTATTTAAAACCAAGTTTGAACTATCACCACAATAAATCCCTCCACCATACTGGGTCGCTGTATTCCCAGTAATTTTCATATTTGATAATAAGGAAGGTGCGAATTGAAAGTACATACCCCCTCCACTACTTCTGGCAATATTATTGATTATTCTAACATTAGAAATATTAGGGATTGAATTAGAACAATATATCCCGCCCCCATTATCAGCTACACCATTACTAATAGTCAGGTTCTTTATATTTAGATCATTGACATTTTCACAATGTATAACACGCGCCGTCCCTTCCGCATCTAAAATGGTAGTCTCCTCATCAACACCTTCAATTGAAACATAGCTTTTACAGTTCAAGGGGAAACTTTCCCCGTTTGTCGAAGGACTGTAAGTACCATCCGCTAGATGAATAGTGTGAGGACGCGAACTGTCGGCATAGATTAACTCAAGGGCAAGAGTGATGGTTAGTAAAGGTTCCGCTACCGATAATCCGCTGTTCTCATTACTACCGTTAGGATTTACATAGAGATCCGCTTCCGCCTGTTCGATTTTATAATTTAGAATATCGAACGTGAAATTGTCCAATGGATAGGCATATTCATCAATGGGATACAATACTGTAAAAGTATCTACAATAACCTCTGAAATAGGGGCACTATATCCTGAAAATAAATCATATCCAGAATTACCAGCTTCATTTAGAAAAACATTGCTGCGGTTCACAGGATCAAAATTTGCGCTGGCAAGATTACCGCTAAAAGAAATTCCACCACCAATGTTCCCTGCAGAATTTGCTGTGATTGTTGTATTGGATAAATCTATTTGGCTAAAACCCCATAACGTTTCACCGCGACAGTAAATACCTCCACCGGAATAACTGGCGGTATTGCCACTGATGGTAGAATTTAATATCTGTATATGTGAACCTCTCCAACAGTATATACCTCCCCCTGAGTTTGCAATATTATTGCAAATCTTAAGGTTTGAAAGATTCAAATCAGAACCCATGGAATAGATTCCGCTACCACCACCATTGATGATCGATAGATTTTGAATAGTAAAAATACTGTCGCCTAAACAGTTAAATATACTGGTTGTACCTTCTGCATCCAAGACAGTCGAATCAGGCGAGACGCCAGATAAAGAGAAAAAACTCTTTCCATAAAGTGGGTAGCTTTCGCCATTGGTTGATGGTGCATAGACTCCTTCTGCCAAATGAATAGTATGAGGATTATGATAATCAGATTGTATTTTAATCAGAGCATGGGTAATAGTTCTCAATGGATCACTGGAAGATAAACCTCCATTGCTGTTATCGCCATTCGGATCAACATACAGATCGGCATTAATCTGATCCATTTGAAAATTCATAATATCGAATGTAAAATTATGATTGGGGTAGGCGTGATAGTCGGTTGGTTGCAATACCGTGAATGTATCTAATACAATATCGAAATTGAGATCACTCCAAAATGAATTAATGGAAATATCAAAACCGATAGAGGCGGTATTATTAAATAGATTGCAGGTATTTGTAGAATCAAAATTCAAGTGTGAATCAGTAAATAAATAAATCCCTCCTCCGCTCAATGTAGCAGAATTATCTTTTATTGTGACATTTGTTAATCCTATCGTTGAAGAACTACTGTAAATCCCTCCCCCACTTTCAGTTGCCGAATTTCCTTCTATAGTCACATTCATTAAAATCAGATCAGAAGATCGGCATTTAATGGCTCCTCCTAAATCTGCAATACCATTTCTCAGGGTTACACCCTCTATCATAAAATCGGTATCATCTATGCAATATATTAGACCTCCCTGATTTTCCGCATCTAAAATTGTTAATTCCTCGGCAGCGCCTGCAAGGGACAGATAGGATTTCCAGTTCAAGGGATAACTTTCGCCATTGGTAGATGGGCTATATGTGCCCTCGCTTAAAAAAATTGTTCGAGGATTCAAGCCTGTCGGTGCGATTCGTTCAATCGCAGTAGTGATCGTCTGAAGCGCTGAATCGGAGGATAAGCCACTGTTGCCATCATTACCGTCAGGACTTACGTATACATCAGCAGTTATTACCGGATGATCACGCAAATAAGCGGGTTGATTGGTACGAGTCAAAAACTTACTGCTATAAAGCGGCCCGGTTGGATTTGCGACACCAGTCGAATTGTTACTACCATCATTTATAGATACAATTGAATAGTAGTAGTTGCTCCCTGTAACAACAGCTATATCCTCGTATGAAGTTGTTCCTGTTTGTAGAGTACATATTTCTTCATATATAGTGTCAGGTATACTAAGTGCGCGATAAATTTTATAACCAGCAAAATCAATATTGCTCTCTGAGGGACTGGGAGCCCATTCTAAAGAAATCCGATCGGTTCCGGAAACGATTTCAAAAATCGGTGGCGGTAAAGGTGGTTGAGCAATAGAATAATTCAAATCATAATTCCTTTTGGCTCTTCCAAACGTCAGCATTATTGAATCTTTACCGGTAAACACCCAACTATTCTTATAAACATCCTCATCATCCGTAGTAGATCCGTCTGGTAATTCAAATGGTCCTAAATCACTCGGATTTTGATGAGCTTGCTTCCACCTGGCTCCAATCATTTCACACTTTTGGCGACATAAACCATTGACCCCTTCAGCCTCTACAATCACGATGCTGTCACCATGAGCTAAATCAAAAGGTCCATAACAAATCCATAGATTTGTACCTCCGCCATCCATGTGAATGGTGTAAGGGTCAACCCAGTAATCTGTCATATATGTTTCATCGAACCGGTCGACTCCGCCCATACCTATTCCATGAGAGATACCGCTTAAAAAATTATATATAGCAGCCATGTCTCCAGCAGGATACGTATCTCCGGCATGCCATCCCAATGCAGTTGGCTGATATGGATCATCAGTGGAATCGGAGGCACTTATTGGAACATGAAGTATTGCAGTTCCAATATGATGAGGAGATGCCAGTCTGCCGTTTTCTGAAATATAAGGTGCACCGATTGTACTGTAGTATGAATTTTCATTCTGTCCCAGGTAACTGAAACCGGCCCGCAACCACTGATGAATCGGATCTGCTTCGGTAAATGTTTCACCCACATGGTCCGCATAGTCCTCGCCCCGCTTGGTAATCCAGGAATGTTTTCCCCATTTCTGGCTACCGTCAACCATGGTATTTGCACCATCTCTACAAACGCTATAACGTGTTCCCCAGCCAATTCTGACACCATGTAATGAATCGGATAACTCAATTTCTTCATCGTAGTCTACATTGCCGGTATTTGTTAAAATGAACTCTTTTATGAAATAGTTATCGTGATACTGTTGACTGAAGGCTGAAATTCGTCTGGTTATCGTCAGACCAAGTGATGTATTTACTACATTCGTGACGATTCTATCGGGAATTTGATCAGGATTGATTTCATCGACAACATCCAAATATTGTGAAGTAGGGTTATTCCCATCGACATATATGGCTGGATGGTTGAATTTTGCAGTCTGTTTTAGTACTACTGGAAATAAGGAAATATCAACACCACCCAAGGATATATATGTGCCCCAATAGCCCCAATCAGTTCCGTTTTCATCGGTAAAATCACGGGCTGCTATCCAAGCTCGTTTTATCACAGCATTATCTTGATTAGGATAATCCGCGGGCCAATCTAAACCCTCATAATAACTACCATTCCAGGCACGCTCTGAACCATAGGCCGTAAAATAACTTTGTAAAGAACCTATCCTAACATAGCGTCTTTCATTTGCATCGATCTGGGAGTAGAGCAGGTTTGTATGAAAGAAAACAATTAATGCACCTACTAATTTGATAATTGAGTTTTGTGTCATAATTACTTTCACCTTTAATTGACAAAATATTGAAAGAATCAGAACAAGAGACAGAGGACCCGTAGAATACCGAAGTACCGTAGTAATCGTATGATAAGAGCAAGTTTTCTTACATGGAAGGTAATGTAAAGATTTGAGTTAATCAAGGGCTGTCGTCTCAGTGTTTAAATTACAAATCTACCGTTCCATTAGCCTGTTTACGGGCGTTTCTCTGGCATGTTGAGTTTTTTTGGGGGGGGCATGGATATTGGATTACTGAGAAAACGGGCTAAAATTATCTGAAATCAGAAAGTCTTTGTATAATGGTAATTTACTTTGCCGTTGGTATTGACTATCCTTATCACCGCGGTATCTAGAATTTTACTTCAACAACACCATTCATCTACGCTGAGATTTTTTTTACATCGTAAGTCGACCGTAAAGAGATGAAGATGGACGATGATAGATATTCCTTATTTCAAAAGAATCATTTTTCGTGTTTGCGTAAAATTCGATGCCCCGATTGCATCGGGATCATGGACCCTGATCTGGTAGAAATACACACCGGCACTGACGGATTGCCCCCGGTCATTGGTGGAATTCCAGGTAACTGTTTGATAGCCTGGACCCTGAACCCCGGTCGTAATCCTTCGAACCTGCCGACCCAGTACATCGCAGATAATGATCTGAACTTCAGATTGGCGGGGAAGTCTATAACTGATATTGGTAACAGGATTAAACGGATTGGGATAATTCTGATTCAGGACCAGTGTTTCAGGAATATTCATTTGATCATCAGCCTGGGTCCCAACCATTTCTTCCTGGAAAAATCCGATGACACGGTACAACAGCGCATAGCGATTGTCCGACCCAACGATTGTCTCGAATGGAAAACCCAGGTAGACTACTTTACCCACCACGCTGCCGTCGCCAAAAAGACCGGTGTAATAAACGCCGGCCTTACGTGAATTTCCGTATTCCAGGCAGACGGCACTACCGTTTACCGGAGTAATATAGTCCGGGTAATCCTCGATATATAATGCACTGGCGGTTCCATATTGAAATGTTAACCCGGCCAACGGACTACCGGCTGACCCATACACACTCATGTTACCGGAATCATCACCGACATAACCGGCATGCAGGTAATTATTATAAAACTGGCGATCAGCCGTTGAACTGGTTGTCCGTCCGAGATCCCAGCCTATCTCCGAACCGCTGATGAACAGGCACCCCCCCTGTTCCAGAAAATCCTTGACCAGGTTCTGTTCGGCACTGCTCAAGGTTTCATCGGCGGTACTTTCATCCGCTGATATCCAGATTACATACTTGAAATCATTTAAATCGACACTTCCACTCACTATCTGGCTATTATCACAACTTGTAAAATGTACCGTATCAGGCAAAGCCAAGGCATGAATAATCGCAAAATTATGGTAGGGTTGCCCCCAACTGCCAATCCGGTCATAACCATCTACAATCAACAATTGGTTTTTCCAGCCCCGGATAGCATAAGTATCCGAATTATCACTTACAGTATTCTGGTAAGTGTTGATCAGCCTGACCCGGATTAATGAATCGACGGGAAACAAACTGGCCGGCAGAACCAATTCATCAGTACCAGCAGTGTAATTGCCATATAATTCAAACTCCCCGTCAATGTTCAGCCAAACAGCAGTTGAGTCGACCGGACCCATTATCTGATTGGAGCTCCATGACACTACTAAATCAGAATTATCTTCGCGCCCTAAATAATTCAATACAGCCTGTGGTGGAATACCTTCAACGGCCCTGACGGCAGCATCATGCACTTGCTGTCTGGTTGATGTGACAGATGCCGAATCGTCCGGGTAAACCCGGTTGGTGAGAAAAACGACAAATAAGTTACGAACCGGGTCGCACCAGACAGATGTACCGGTATATCCGGTGTGCCCGAATGAATTCAGGGAAAATAGTGATCCCGCTGATGTGGCTCCGGAGGCGTTAGTACCCCAACCCAGAGCCCGTGTACTACCACTGGGATCGTATCTGGTGGTAAACAAATTTACGGTTGCGGCGCTGAAAACCATTTGTCCGGCATAGACTCCATTGTTTAACAGCACCTGACAAATCTTAGCCAGATCCCCCGTGCTGGAGAAAAGTCCGGCGTTTCCCGAGTATCCATCCAGTCCCCTGGCTAAAGGATCATGAACAACACCCTGGTAACCATTCACGGAAGACGTCGGCAGGCATTGACTGTAGAGAGAATCCGGTGGAACAAACATCGTTCTGTTCATTACCAGAGGATCAGTTATCTCCGCCTGATAAAACTGATACATCGGACTGCCGGTTACCGCTTCAACAACTTTCATCAGGGTGACAAAATTGAGGCAGCTGTATAGATAAGTTCCGATGGGATTAATCAAAGGCAGGGCGTAGATCGCCTGGATAATCTGATTGGGAGATTGAGAAGCTGACGGGGAATAATAAGCTGGCAGACCGCTGTCGTGGAGCAACAGGTTTTTTACCCGCACATTCCCCTTTCCGTTCTGGGCAAATGCAGGGATATAGGTTCCAACGTATTCATTAATATCAACCAGGCCGGAATCGACCAGCTTCATTATGCACGAAGTAGTCGCAAAAACCTTGGTGCAGGATGCCAGATCAAACAGGTGATTCGTGTCCACGACGGTGGATGAGGTATTATAGGTGAAATTGCCGTATGATTGGTGGTGCAGGATCGAAGAATCGGTACCAATTATTACGGTCGCTCCAGGAAAGATATGACCTGCTATGGCGCTGTTGATAATGTGATCAACACCGGCGAATTGTTGGGCGTTCAGAAAACAGATCAGGGAGATTATCAGGGGAAGTATTCTATTCATATCAGGCAAATTTACTTCCTTCTGTTTTACAAATATAGCCCAAAATGTTTGCTCGGGTTAAGAAAACTGCACGACCTATCAACGCTAAACCATAATTTGAGTCGTTTGAAAAGGACCGGAGCGGCAGTAATCTAACAGTTTCATCAACTTAACCTCACCCATGAAGATACGCTGTGTATTTTCAGTATTATGTGAAGTTACAATCATATATGAAAGCCCGTATCGCGTATGTATCCACTTATTTCATTTTTAGTTAGTATCAAATGATACTATTTTAGCAACACCTTTTTACTATTCTGTAAAAACTCCCTTGCCCCGATTCAATTATTTATTTATTTCCATGCTGAATGTCATTGGCGCTCGACCCACTAGGTGGCGGTCGTTTGGCCCACCAAGTGGCGCTGACCGAAGCCGTAGGCCAGCCATCTTTCCTGATTTTTACGCCGTACGAACCTTCTGCTGTCCCGGAATCCAGGAAAATGCCATTCAGAGTACCGGTGATAGTGAAGCCCTGCCACTCCTGGCGCAGGCTGGCATCGATTGTACCATCTTCGTTAACCTGACCGGCAATGATGATATCCTGGACAATCAGCGGTCCTCCCAGCATGGTGAAATCGACGGTCATGGTTCCATCGATTACATAAACACCGAATAACTCAATGATGTTAAAACTGAAGGGCCGGGTCAGGGTTTCACCCTCCCAATAACCGGTAATCCCGGCCTGATCCAACTGGTAAAATATGATCAGCTTGGATTTGGTGGTGCTCAACCCATTTGCATTATTGATCGCCACTACCCTGATATCATTTTCACCGGTTACCAGCGCTACCACCGTGCTGAATTCACCATTTTCGTTATATTCTATCGTATCACCCGCTACGGTCAACGTTACATCCAGCTCGGCGGGGATCCGGCCGGAAACGGTTGTACTATCCTGGAAAACGAGCTGCACCGGTGGCGGATCAAGAATCAGTTCCGGTGGTAATTGTGGTGAACTTACCACCACCACTAATGTATCGCTGAATATTTCACCAATCACCGCCCAGATTTCGGCCATTCCGGCGGCACGGCCTGTGATTTTTCCTGCCGAAACAGTGGCTATCGACTGGTTGGATGAATACCAATTCGGTCGGCTGACATTGATGGATTCAGCAATAGTATCGGTGATCAAATAGGTATAGCTGGCCTCGGCCAATACACCGGAATTGAACACAGTATTTTCTGAGGTCTCAGCAAAAATCCCCTGGACGGCCAAAGTATAGGTATTATTAACCAATAACAGCAAAGTATCGACTTCGCTTGCCAGGAAAATTGCGATCGGTTCACGGGTGTCATCAATATTTTCAGTGGGTTCTTCACAGGCAGTAAAAATCAACAAGACCGGAATCAGACCGCAGAGCAGTAATTTATTGAGTTCACGCATCATCACAACGCCCAGATCAGACCCAGACTTAGTTGCCGACCCCCCGTATTTATTTTTTTATCATCTTTGTTGGTCACCGGCAGGTAGAGGTAGCCGATTTCACCACTGAACTGGAGGCCCATTACCAAAGGAATATTAATCCCCAGCGCCGCCGCTCCACCCCGGTTATCCTGCTCGGTCCAGGATGAGTTGAGAACCGTGTATTCCGGCGCTTCGGTAGTAATCGTTTCCTCCACCTTCCCAATAGCATAGGCCAGTTCAATATATACGCGGCCTTTGTCATATGAACGTACACCGATGGTAATAAATTCCTGCCGCCAACTGGCGTCACCTTCCAGTTTGACTCCAGTAACCAATGATTTACCCCACTCTTCATACAAATTATAGCGCACTACTACGAAACCCTGGTCGGATCCCAGACCCACAACGATGGTAGGCAGATATTCATCATTGCCATAGATTTTGTCGAAATTCTTGATTTCCGGCCGGAAAGTGCCGACCCGATATTCCACCAGCAGGGACGCCTGCCCGCTGATCTCCCCAAACAGGACAAATAGCAGCAGTATACTTATCAGCGAATATTTACTAATCCTCATAAAAGCTCTTTAATATTGAAAACTCACCTGACTAATCTAATATTCCCCAGATCAATTATTTGAAAGAGTTTGATATGAATCTTCTGAATAATAGCGATTTAACATTATTACCTCCTAAGTCGTTGTGATTTTAGGAAAGAATCAGCATAAGAAACAGATGACTCGCTAATTACTGAAGTGTCGGACTAATCGTACGATAGGTGAAAAATTCCTTGTTTGAAAAGTAGTGTAAAGATTTGAGTTAATCAAGGGATTGTTGGAATGGTGGTTATATGGTAAAACTACCCAACTATTTGCCTGTTTACAGTCATTTCTGTGGTATGTTGAGGTTAAGATGGATTACAGCGAAAACTGGCTAAAATCGCCTGTTTCTTTTTCAGATGACTCACTGTCAACAAATCAAAATATATATCCCACTCATATTCAGGTTTCTATTTTAATAAAACTATTTTTCGGGTTTTGATAAAATTTCCTGCCCCGATTGCATCGGGATCGTGGACCCTGATCTGGCAGAAATAGACACCTGCACCGACAGGTTGCCTATGATCATTGGTTGCATCCCAAATTATTGATTTGTGTCCAGCATCCTGTGTTTCTGTTACTAAGGTGGTCACTTTTCTGCCAAGCAGATCATAAATGGTAATTTGGACTTCGGATCGATGTGGCAATTCGTATTGAATAGTTGTAATTGGATTGAACGGATTGGGGTAGTTCTGGAATAAGTGGTAATCTACCACTGATCTTGCTTCACTGTGGACAGTTACCCAGTTTGAGTCCAGGACATAGATCTCAAATTCAGGCTGCCGCAGGATATCTTCATAATCCAGATGGTTTGATTGGATAATCTCCAGCCGGACATAACGAATATTATTTGGCACGGTATAGACCGACAGGTTATCCCTATCTTGGAATTCATCATTCAGGACATGGAAATCTTCAGTCCAGGCCTGACTGGTATCGGTGCGGGTGTAAATGGAATATTCTTTGGTATTCAAATAATCCGGATCACCTGAATAAAAAGCATGGAACAATTGAAAATGAGTGACTGGTTTTATGATACCCAAATCCAATTCCACCCAGGATGTATCGCTAACAGTATCAGCCCATTTACCACTGTTACGGGACCGATTACCGTCGATTAGTTTAGTGACAGGATGATCCAGTAATTCGCTGCTATAGGCGATTACTGTTGCTTCCGGGGCGATATTTAGATAGCGTTCAGATGAAAATACTGCCAGAGCATTGGCCACCGCCCGTTCGCTGCCATCGGCAGGCGAATTGCAGACGGAATTATTAAAAAAGAAGGTGGCTGAACCACCGCTGTCGAACTGAAGAGCATCCACGGCACCGAATTCGATCAGCACGCTTGCCAGTTCCTGCAAGGTCATACCCACACTGGAAGTTTGCCGACCGTCAACCACTACAAAAATCAGTGTGTCACCATTGATCGTGGTCCCAGCCGCTGAACGGGGCTGGCGGGTATTATAATAGGCATTCTTATAGGACATGGTGAAGTCTTCACCACCAGGGAAAACCACCATCGGATCGGCGTAATACTGGCCATTCTGCACAATCCGTGGTCCCCCACTGACGCTTTCCCAGAGGTTGCGCCAATCGGGCAGGGTGGTCAGTTCCAAGGTCAACCTCTCATTGAGAGCAATATTGTTGAGCAGCCAGTTCGCAGCGCCTTCCCGGCCGGTCAATACATAATAATTGGCGGGAATATTGATGCCAGGCTGATTATGGTGGATCGCCTGAACTAGACTATCGCTGTTTACCAGTACTTCGACCACATTACCGGACAGCGAACTACCTGGTGTAGCGTGACCATATTTATCAGTAAACAGGCACAGCCAGTCCTGGTTCACATCAAGGTTCATCATTACCAGATCATGTTCATTACCCTGTTCGTCTAGAACCTTGCCATACCAATTCCAACGGTCGGTCCACATCCCGATAAGCGCGCTGAAGTTTTGGGTAAAACCCAGGGCGGTCCGGTACTTTGGAGCAATCACAATTTCATTATCCATAACTGTGATTCCCTGGGGGATGCCGTTATTTAGACTGCAAAAATCACCATTGATTGCCGCTACGGCCCCATGCCGGTGAGCCATAGCAGAGACAACTTCCCGTCCCCAGACCTGATCCTGGGCCAGGATGGATTTAATGCTGACTGCCGGGCTTTTCAAGTCAATGATCAGGACATGGATATCCCAGGGTTCGGATGTCGTGCGGTGCAGGTAGGCTATGTTCGGGACGGAATGATCCCAGGTATCGTTGGCAACCAGCAACAGTGGTAGTAAAATAATAAATTGTAATGAGCAGGCTTTCATATTAATCCGCGAATATTTTAATGACGGGCTGACCGTCTGACATCATATACCCACGATACATACCGGACGTATTGAAAACCATGGTCATATTACCGCTTTTATCGATACCAATAACACCGCCCGTGCCGCCCAATCTGCCGATTTCATTGTGGATCACATCCTCTGCAGCAGTCTGAAGTGAAACATCACCGAATTCCATCCGGGCGGAAATGGCGTACCCACACACGGTGCGCATGAAGAATTCGCCGGTTCCGGTGGCGGAAATGGCGCAGGTTCGGTTATCGGCGTAATTCCCAGCGCCAATGATCGGTGAATCACCGATCCGGCCGAAGCGTTTATTAGTCAAGCCTCCCGTTGAAGTTCCGGCCGTCAGGTTACCGTGCTTGTCCAAGGCAACAACGCCCACCGTACCGTGTTTGTCCGGTTCTGTTTGCTGTTCCTTGGCCCGGGCTTTCTGCAGGGACTGCCAGCGTCTTTCAGTATAAAAATAGGACTGGTCCACGAATTCCAGGCCGTGCCCGCGAGCAAAGGTTTCCGCTCCATCCCCATAGAGGAGCACATGGGGTGATTTTTCCATTACCAGCCGGGCTGCTTTGATCGGATTCTTAATCTGCTTTACACCGGAGACCGCCCCGGCCTGGAGGGTTTTCCCAACCATGATCGAGGCATCCAGCTCATTGGTGCCATTCGAGGCAAAAACAGCACCCTTCCCCGCATTGAACAAAGGTGAATCCTCCAGAATAACAATTGCTTCTTCAACCGCATCGAGACTGGTACCGCCGGCGGCCAGAACATCATATCCGATCCGCAGGGCTTGCTCGAGTTTTGCCCGGTAGTTCTGCTCCTGCTCTGGGCTCAGCCTGTCACGACTGATTGTTCCGGCCCCGCCATGGATTACCAGACCGAAATTGGTGTCCACTACAGATTGTTTCCCGCATGACGCCAGAATACTGAAGACAATAAGACACAGAATAAATAATAAAAGAGATTTGTTGTTATTCATCGATATCCTCAATTATTTCTAACCCGAATTTCGACAGAAATAAATTAAATTAATAATCAATCAGACAGCGCAGGCTGCGCCAGGGTGTATTCCAGGAAAAAACAATCCAGATCTGGGGGACCCAGTCGTGCGATTTTGTTTTATAGCTAGGATCATTTTCAAGGTTGTTAGCCGGGAAAAAGGAGAAACCGAACTCGAAATAAAACTTACGGTAGACCCGGGATTTAGTTGAAAGAGCGACTATCGGACCAGCTTTGATCAATTCCGAGTATTCCGGAACCTCATTCAATAAAAACCGCCAGCCCACAAATGACTCGATCTGGAATCGGTTTTTAATTAGTTCAGTCTGGTACCCGAGGTGGGGACTGATGCGGGCTGGGACAAAATCCAGTGGCAGACGCATTTCCAGGGCGGAATAGAATATTGCGGGTCGTCTGAAATTCAGTTGTTTTTGATATTCTACCGTACCAGCCAGGAAAGCGGTTATTCCACCCTTTCGGTAGGAAATGAATAATTCAGGCATTGGTTTCAGCCGGTGGAGCCAGTTCTGGATCGCCTCACCGCCCAGCCGGCCTTTGATCAGAATTCCCAGTTCAGAGCATATATTTATTTTATTGAATGAATATTCTCTGCCAAGGGACGCAAATAACAGGTCATAGCGAAATTTGAATTTGCGGGAAGTGAGTACATTTTCGGTTACAGCAATTTTCCAGTTCTGCCAGTAGACCCGGGCCAGGAAGGCAGCGGTGATAAAATCATCGGGACCGATATAATAGCCTTTTTTCCCACACTCTTTTGTTCCGGTGTAATTATCGTTGATTATGGAAAATGAGCCACTTACACCGGCTGCTTTGGGACAAATATTTGCTATAAGGCAAGTTACGGACAATACGACAGCCAAATAATATGCACGATATTTAATAACTATCCTCCAATTACCATAATTATCCTGTGCTAGTTTAGGATAGATTTATTTCAACAGCACCCTTCATCTGCGTTAAGCTTTTTATCCATCATAAATCTACTGTAAGGAGATAAAGAAGGATGATGAAGATATTCCTTATTTTAATAAAATCATTTTACGCGTATGTGTATAATTCCCGGCCCCGTTTGAATCGAGATCGTTGACCCTAATCTGGAAGAAATACATCCCGGCACTAACCGGTTGTCCTTGGTTGTTGGTAGCGTTCCATTGTACCAATTTGTAGCCAACCTCCTGGGTTTCTGATATCAGCGTAGTTACTTCTCTACCAAGCAGGTCATAGATGGTGATTTGGACATTTGATCTTTGAGGTAGATCGTATTGAATTGTGGTTATCGGATTGAATGGGTTTGGATAATTCTGATGAAGTGCAAACTCAGAAGGTATTCTTGCTTCATCTTCTGCACCCAAAGTACCTACAACAAACCTGAACGGTACCCCACTATTACTTGCTGTAACCATCCCATCATCATCGATTGCCTCAATCAGCCAGAAATACTCTGTGTTATCTTGTAAAACCCCTATTGTTGTTGTTGAATCATAGATTGGTGACAAATGTGAGTAGGTGCTGCTGTCAGACCAGTCGGTAGCGTAGATTAGTTGATAATACAAATAGGAAAGCGGGTCAGGATCTGATGAATGATTCCAGATAAATTCAACCAGGTTTGATAATCCTACAGCATCGTCTTCTGGGTAAACAGTTGTAAATCCAACCGGGGCATCAGGATAAAGATCTGTCCAGAAAACAGCACTGTCTGATTGTGAAATATTCCAACTATAATCACAAGCATTCACGAACCAGTAGAACTTTGAATTGTCAATCAGTGGATTTGAAATAACACAATAATTTGTATCAGTTCGCAACCAACTTGTTGAGTCAATTCCTTCTGCCGACCAGTAAACATCATAGAAAATTGAATCATTCGGATCTGGATCAACTGATTCTGTCCAATGAAATTCTGGTGTGAGTGTCAGAATTATTACTGAATCAGGTGAGATGAGCTCTACTACAGATGGGGATTCATTTCCAAGATTCACATTGAAAGTCTGAAAACCATTAGCATTTTCACGTGTTGCACCCGATAAATCCGTAGCCACGACATTCCAATAATAAGTCGTATTGTCAGTTGTTGGTTCAATAAGTGTGAAAGTAGTATCGGTTATCCAAGGGACAAATCCAGTATATACCTGTTCAATGTCTTCTATGCTTTCGCCAAGATAGATATTATAAACTACCATATCATTTAAATCATCATCGATTGATGGATGCCAGGTAAAGGTAGGCAAAACTGTATCAACATCTATTCCGTTGATAGGGCTTATCACACTGAAATAGGATGGAATACTGTTTTCGCTATTCACACAGAAGATTTGGGTTTCTGACCAGGACGATTCCAAATCTTCATCATCAATTGCCTGAATTCGGTAATACCACTGGCTATCCTCAGTTAATTCGTCTGTGACCAAAGAAGTTATCCCTGGATCGGTAATATATTGATATTCATAATTAGCAATGAAATCACTATCATCATCTAATTGTATCCAATAATGAAGATTCTCCGCATTGTCACTCATATCGGGATCTGTGGCTGCATTCCAAGAAATCGTGGGTGTTAGTATTCCAACGATGATACCATCAGCCGGATTAAAACCCGAAACAACAGCATCGGGAGGAGTATTCACTTTATTGAAGAAAAAGTTGTGGCTTCCAGCGGTCCAGTCTGATTGTCCATCATTATTATCCAGGGAGCGAAGGCGCCAGAAATAAATCGTATTATCCACCAAATTCTCATACTGCGTCAACTCGTTCAACTGGATAACAAAGGCACTATCCGATGTTTCCCGATTACCTGTCTGCCATTGATTTACTACGATCCTTAAAATCGTACTCAAACCAATCCCCGATTCATCAATTTCAGGACTGCCAAAATTGGAACTGTCATCCAACTGTATATGATAACTTAATATATCTTCAAGATCTACATCAGAACACAGGGTCCATACCAGATATCCATTTGAATCTATTTCAGTGCCATTCAGGGGCAGTAAAATAACTGGAGTAGTGGGATCATCATTTATTTCGTTAACGACGATGATGACCGTATCGTCGGTGGAATACTCACCATCTGAAGCAGTAAATATAGCAGTTGCAGATCCGTTCCAATTGGGTGCTAATGACAGGGTGACAGCATTGGCCGAATCTACAGTGATGATAAGGTTTTCGTCACTAACACTGCTGCTAAAGGTAATGGAGTTACCTTCAATATCCTCAAACACATCATCTAAATCAGCAATCACTGTATCCGGATCATCTTCATTGAGAGCTATATCATCAATGGGATCGGCTATAAAAGGAGGATTATTAACTAATACCTCTATATTTGAGCAGGAAAACTCAGAGGTGTTACTGTCTGCGTCTGAGGCTGTGGCTACAATTAGATCACCGACATTAACAGTTACCGATGGCGTGAAGGTTACACTTTTGTACTGTTCGGAGTTTGTTTCCTCATAGTTGTCTGTTCCAATAAATGTTTGGCCTTCTTCTCCAATACTATCAGCCTTGAAAAATTCCACTCTGATCGGATAGGCTGAGTTATTTGTGTCAGAAGTCACTATGTAGACAATTGTCAAATCGCCATCGCTGATATTGACACCAACTAAATCGGGGAAATTCTGCAGGTTGTTGGGTCCTGTATCTGCATCACTAGAATCATTTATTGTCACCTCATCATCCCAACCAAGTTTAATACCCAACCCAGCGTTGGAAAAGATGGAATTGCTGAAAACAGCATTGCCTGTACCAGTCCTGATTCTGACACCATGTGAGCTATTGCCAGAGATTAAATTGCACGCACCGGTCGTCGTACCACCGACCAGATTATCGGAGGCATCTCTGATCCAGACACCATCACCTGAATTTCCTAGTGGGTTAATTCCCGCAGCGTCCATACCGATATAATTACCCTGAACCAGGTTATTGATGGCCTGTTCGTACCTTATAGAAATGCCATTATCATTGTTGCCAGATATCACATTGCGTGCTTCAGCAGTTGTGCCGCCTATCGAATTTCCAGCAGAATAAATGTAGACACCAGTTGCGCTGTTACCCAGGTCTGCGGTGCCATTTACGTCAGTGCCGATATAGTTACCCTGGATTTGGTTTCCATCGCTAGCGCTAGATATGAATATACCGCAAATGTTATTACCAGAAATAATGTTGCCTGCGCCAGTGACTGTGCCTCCTATTGTGTTATTGGTGCCCCAATCGATAGTCACACCATTCCTGTTGTTGCCCAAATCGGAGGTTCCATTCACATCGGTACCGATGAAATTACCCTGGATCAGGGATTCTGTCGCCCAACTGATATGAATGCCCCTTTCGTTGCCTGATATAATGTTACGTGCTTCAGGAGTTGTCCCCCCGATTGTGTTGGAAGCACCACTATTTAAATAAACACCAGACCAGCTGTTTCCCAGTACAATAGTGCCCGAAACATCGGTGCCTATGTAATTGCCCTGTACCTGGTTCCCAGACCCATTGCTAATTCGAATACCATAGTTATTACCTGAAATGATATTGCGAGCTTCTGGTGATGTTCCCCCAATCATGTTGTTCGATGCAAATTCTATATCAACGCCAGAGGTCATGTTGCCAAGAGCCACAGTGCCTGATATGTCAGTTCCAATATAATTACCTTGTACCTGGTTTTCGCTGCCTCTTAGATATATGCCATGGGCATTATTGCCCGAAACAATATTGCGCGCCCCAAGGGCTGTACCACCAATTGTGTTGTTACCTCCAAAACTAATCCACACACCAATTGTGTTACCCAAAGCTATATTACCGGTAACATCAGTACCGATATAGTTGCCTTGAATCTGGTTTCCCGATCCATTACTAATTTTAATACCATTGTTATTACCTGAGACGATATTGCGAGCATTCGATTCTGAACCGCCTATTATGTTATTGTTAGAGGTGAGATATATTCCGTCACCGTTGTTGCCCTGATCTATAGTACCATTGATATCAGTACCAATGTAGTTACCTTTAATTATATTAGCTCCGGATCCTTCTATTTTAATCCCTGCTTGGCTAAAACGATTAATTACAAGCCCTCGCACGGTGCTGCTGCCTGCTATGATATAAAGACCGTTTGTACTCGATCCCGCATTGGTTCCATCCAATTCTATGATTGGAGCGCTGGCAAAACCGGGCTGAGTTGTCCCGTCAATAATTACCATATCGGTTATAGTGGGCAGGGCTGAATCAGGTTGTATGCTATATGGACCCGCACCGGGGATATCAAATCTTATGGTATCAATACCAGTACTAGAATTGGCATCTAAGATTGCTTGTCTCAATGAGCCAGGCCCGCTGTCATTGGTGTTGGTTACGGTATTTTCAGGAAAAATTCCATTTCCCGCCAATGCAACATTGACGCTTCCTCCATCGCTAGCAATATCCAGCGATGCGCTGAAACTATCAACTGTATCCGGTGTAAAGCCAATATTCACAAATAAACTATCACCAGGTGTTAATGTAAATGAGGTCGTATCAATACTGAAGTTATTTGAATCAGCGCCGCTGATTACAATTGAAGAAACAGTCAAGTCGGCTGTTCCTGTATTTTTAACTGTTACCTGTCCGGTTGTTGTTTCCCCGGTAACTACATCACCGAGATCAAGTGAAAGAGGAAAAACAGAAAGTAAAGGAGCTGGAATGATGCCAGAATATATATAAGCTGAGCCGGAATATGAGCCGTTGTCATCATCTCCTTTTGCGCCCACGATGACATAGGCGCTAGAAATGGTCACGGAAATACCGAAAAAGTCCCACGACGCCCCATCGCTGGCGAGTAGCTTTGTCTGCTGACCCCAAGTGGTACCATCACGGTGGAAGATGTAGGCCGAGCCGGAAGTTGAGCCGTTGTCATCATCCCCAGTAGCGGCCACAATTGCATAGTCACCAAAGACGGAAGTGGATACGCCGAAATAGGCCCCAGACGCCCCGTCGCTGGCAGTGAGCTTAGCCGTCTCTGTCATATTAGACCAGCCGCCTACCGGCTTCTCAAATAAGTAGGCCGAGCCGGACTCATTGCCGCTGTCATCATCTTGCCAGGAACCCACAAGGGCATAATCACCAGAGATAGCTACGGATACGCCGAACTGGTCATCTGCCGCCCCGTCACTGGTAGTGAGCTTAGCCGTCTCTGTCATGTTGGACCAACCGCCTCCCGGCTTCTCAAACAAGTAGGCCGAGCCTTGATTACTGTTTGCCCCTATGTCATCCCTACAAGCGCCCACGATGGCATAATTACCAGAGATGGAAACGGACTTACCCAAAAAGGCATCCACCGTCCCATCGCTGGCAACGAGCTTAGCTTGCTGGCTCCAGCTCGTACCGCTGCGATAGAATATGTAGGCCGAGCCCTCTGCTGATATGTTGATATCGTCTCCATAAGCGCCTACGATGACATAGTCACCAGAGATGGTCACGGAATAGCCGAAATAGTCCCCCGACTCCCCGTCGCTGGCAGTGAGCTTGGCCTGCTGGCTCCAGCTCGTACCGCTGCGGTAGAATATGTAGGCTGAACCTTGATCCCAGTTTGCCCCTACATCATCCATATAAGCTCCCACAATAGCATAATCGCCCGAGATGGAAACTGATCCTCCAAAGCGATCATCCACTACTCCATCGGAAGAAGTTAATTTTGCTTCCTGCGACCAGCTTGTCCCGCTACGGTGGAAGATATAGGCTGAGCCGGAAAGACTGCCATTGTCATCATCCCCATAGGCACCCACGATGGCATAGTCACCGGAGATAGACGTGGATCCGCCGAATGCATCATCCGCCCCCCCGTCACTTGCCGTTACTTTGAATTCAGTTATTTGTGCGTATGCCGTCTGGCTGATTGCATAGATCGTTAAAGTACAAATCATTAAGATTTTTCTAAGTGTTTGTTTTGGCATGTTTGCCTCCCAATTTTTAACTATCTTGATGGAAGGAATCGGAAGAAGAGACAGAGGACCCGTGAATTACGGAAGTACTGGATTAATCGTGCGATAAGTACTGGATTTCTTAGCTCGAAAGTATAGGGCAATTAACAATTAGTCAAGGGTGGTTGGAATGGGGTGTAAATAGAAAATCTACCCCGCTATTAGCCTGTTTACAGGTGTTTCTAAGGTATGTTAAGGTTTGGTTTAATAGATTATAGAGAAAACAGGTTAAAATCGCTATAAATTAGAAAGCACCTGAATTTAAGCATCTGCTTAATCTGTCAGTAGCTGATCCAGTTCTGTCCAGCGCTCATACAGCCGGTCCCGCTCCCGTTTCAGGCTATTCTGTCGGTTATACAATTCTTCCAGCACGGCGGCATTGCTTTGGTTAACCGGGTCAGCCATGGCTTGGTTCAGCTCGTTCAACTCCGCTTCGACCCTGCCAATATTCCGTTCAACCCGGCTGATATCCTTACTGGTCGCCCGTTTTACCAGGTGAGGTTTGGGAGTAGCTGGACTATTCTCAGGTGTGGCTGCTGGTTCTGTCACACCGCTATTCTGGTAACGGTAAAGCTGGCTGTAATCAGCAAAATACTTGACTGTGCCGTCACCAGCCAAGTAAACCAGGTTATCGCACAGGCGGTCAATCAGGAACCGGTCGTGGGAGATCAGGACAATCGCCCCGGGAAAATCACTCAGGCTCTCCTCCAGCAGTTCCAGGGTGGGAATATCCAGGTCGTTGGTTGGCTCATCCAGGAGCAGGATATCGGCGGGCTGGACCATCAGATTGGCCAGCAGCACGCGGGCTTTTTCACCACCGGAGAGCTGGGATATGGGCAGTTCCAATTGCTCCGGTTTGAATAGAAAGCGTTTGGCCCAGGAAACGATGTGTACCACTTTATCCCGGTAAACAACACTGTCACCGGTATGAACCAGGGCCTGTTGCAGGGATTGGTTTTCATCCATTAGATCTCGTTTTTGATCGAAGGTAACTATACGGACGCCATCGGCCTGTTTGATCCAGCCGCGGTCAGGTTTCAACTGCCTGTTTATCAATTGTAGTAAAGTGCTTTTTCCACTGCCATTGCGCCCCATGATCCCCAGACATGTCCCCGGTGACAGGGTTAATTCCAGGTTGCTGAACAACAATTTTCCGCCCCGGGAAATTCTCAGTTTGCGAGCTTCTAAAAGTTTCTTGGTTTTCCGCTCGGTACCGTCAAATTCGATCTGCGGTACACTACGCTGATGGGTACGGTTTTTAAGCTGATCCAGATTGTCCATCATTTGCCGGGCGTGATCAATCCGGGAACGAGCCTTGGTAGTTCTGGCCTTAGGTCCGCGCCGCAGCCAATCGATCTCACGGCGGACCTTATTCGACAGGGTCACTGCATGTTTGGATTGCTCGGCCAGAAGTTTGGCACGAATCTCCACGAAACGACTGTAATTGCCATCAACCTTCAGGTAGCCGGCCGGGTACCGCTGATTTAATTCCACGATCCGGTTGGTCGCATGCTCCAGAAAATAGCGATCATGGCTGACCAAAATGAAGGCAAACGGCGCCGACTTCAGCAGATTCTCCAGCCAGAGGATGCCCTCCAGATCGAGATGGTTGGTCGGTTCATCCAGCAGAATAACAGCGGGCTGTTGCAGCAGGGCTTGCCCGATCGCCAGCCGTTTACGCCAGCCCCCCGATAGTGCTCCTGTCTCCTGTTGTAGATCGGGGAATTCGATCAGTGACCGGATTTCCTCCACCCGTTTATCCCGTTCCCAGTCCGGCAAATCCTTCGGCAGATATTTGAACAGTGCATCATAGACTGTCATTGCCGGATCGAATCTGTCCTCCTGGGGCAGATAGATCAAACTGGTATTCCGTTTACGCAATATATCCCCTGCATCAGGCTCCTCCTCTCCCGCCAGGATTTTCAGGAGGGTAGTTTTCCCGGAACCATTGGGACCGATCAATCCTAACCGTTCACCGGGCATGAGACTCAGGGATATGGCGCTGAACAGGGGCTGAATATCATAGGATTTACTTATGGCATGGGTTGTTAAATAAGGTGTCTCAGCCATCAGTTCGCCAGAGTGCTTGCATCATAAACGGGAAATTAAGCAGAAGTATAATTCCGGTTCTGAAATACAGCTATCTGATATAAGGCCGTTACGGCGATGTTAAAATCCGTTGAATAGCGGTAGTACAATAAATGATGCATTAATATTCTTCATCGTCAGTCTTCCCTCTTGTGAAATAAGTAATTTAGCGCCTGGATAGTGATCATTTAAACCGGCCAGTCGTGATAACAGGATGCTTAAGTATAAGATAATCTCAGTTGTTTTTCAGGACTTATGCTTATTCCGAATGAAGGCAAAGTTCAGGTCGCTCACACCATTATAGTCCAGAGCCATTTTCAGGTATTTATCGTAGTTATCCGGCTCGCCTTTCCCGTTATAGGTCAGTGCCAACCGGTATAAATTATACGGATTTTGCTGGTCGGCCTGATTTAATTCGGAAATTGCACCGTCGTAATCCCCGGTTTCCAATGCAATCATACCACGCAATTCATGGCATAAGCGCATCTCGAAGGGATTTTCCGCCAGGATGATTTTTTCTCTAAACTGATCTGCGAATTTCCTGGCAGTCTCAAAATCGCGATTGGCTACAGCGATGCGGCCCGAGTATAAGGAATATAACCGCCGGCTGTTGTTCTTTACATTTTCAGCCAAATCAGATGCTTCGAAAATATCCATTGCCTGCTGATATTTTTCATTTGCTTCAGTCACGGCCTCGATTTCTAACAGGATATTACCCATAATAATCAAATCGCTAGCCATACCGACGACATCATTAATTTTTTGCGCCAGGGCAAATTGTTTATCCAGTTCCGATAGCGCTTCTTCGAACCGTCCTTCATCAACATAGGATACTGCGGTGGCGAAATGAGCGGCTCGCCGTTCACCGTCGTTACGGGCATTTTCATACAGGACCAACAATTGTTCCCGCGCTTCCGCATGCCGCCCCAGGAGATTCAAATTGGTGGCAATTCCGGTGTGCGATGGTACAAAATGGGGATTTAGTTTCAAAGCCTGGCGATAATATTCTATGGAACTTGCCACCACCCGATAAGTCTTTGTTGGTTCTTAT
>JABMQW010000083.1 GCA_013203115.1 Fidelibacterota bacterium | reverse complement strand
AGCGGGAACTGGACAAAATGGGTGTGCCCTATGATGAGTTCGCCCGCATGGAAGGCCGCCCCAATGTGATCGGCAAAATCGGCAAAGATGCTAACGGCAAACGGCTGCTGATGCCCGGTCACATGGATATCGTACCGGCCGGTGAAGGCTGGGATACCGACCCTTTTGATGTTATCGAAAAAGACGGAATGCTTATCGGGCGCGGAACTCTGGACAATAAAGGTCCCCTGGCTTCGATCATGGCCGCCGTCGAAGTGCTGAAGAAATTAAAAATCGACGGAGAATTAAACGGCCAACTAATGATTGCGGCTCTGTCGGATGAGGAAGCAGCAGATCCTGACGGTATTGATTACGGTATCGGCTACCTGATGGAAGAAAAACTGATCGATCCGACCTATTCCATTATTCCGGATATCGGCGAAAATATGAAATTTATTGACATTGCCGAAAAAGGACGGACGGTTTTTAAAATTACCGCGATTGGGAAACAGGCTCACGGATCGACACCGGAGCGTGGCATCAATGCCGTCTATATGATGGCCAAAATGGTCAATGAAATTGAGAAACTGAAATTCGATTATAAAGTACATCCGGTGTTGGGGCATCCATCACTGAACCTTGGTGAAATTCACGGCGGCGCAGCGCCTAATATCGTTCCCGGTACCTGCATGATTTACATCGACATCCGCTCGGTACCGGGCATGACAAAGGACGGAGTCATTGCTCAATTACAGGGCTGTGCCGACAAGGTCAAAGATGGAAAATTTGAAATCAAACTGATGGCCTGGAGTGAACCCCATGCAATCAGTCCGGAAAATGAGCTGGTGGATACAATTCAGGCTAATGCGAAAGAGATTCTCGGATTCACCCCTGTAACTGGCGGACAGGGTGGTGGTACTTATGCTAAAACACTAAATCTGAAAGGTGTAATGGCCATCGGTTGGGGGCCCGGCGATGATAATGCTTTCCATGTTGCCAATGAATATGTGGAGATCCAGCAGTTGGTTGATTTTGCGTTGCTGACCTGTCTCTGCGCGATTGATTTGCTACAATAAACCGCAGCAGCAATAACGTTTACAAAGCTGCCATCCTGAATTAACGAAGAGAGTGAAGTGTATTTCTCAACCGGCTACCTGTCGGATTCCTCAGAATGATATTTTTTATGTATGGTAATAATCTGATGAGCTCGTAATAATTTCTGGCTGGATCAAAAATATTGTTCAGGAGTATCTATCTCTTTCAAACTGACGCCATACTTGACTTTATCTAATAAAATGTGTAAATAATTCAATGCAAAAAACAGAAAATATATATACTATGGGAATAAAGATATATTCTTTTGTGAAGGCTTTTCTTTGGAAAGAAGTACGAATAAAAGATCAAGATATTATTGAAGAAGAAAATGAATATTTTTATAATGTGAAAAATGGCTGTAATCAATGTCTCTATGGTAACAGCAATCCTATACGTTGAAGAAAAAGATAGATTAAGAATGCGTTCTAAGTAAACAAGCGTTTTGAAATTTGAATTAAATGGAGGGCAACTGAAACACGGAATTATTTTTCTAATTATTACCTCTATTACTGCCATTGGCTTCAGCCAGGATATTGTTGAAACTAAATGGGAAAAAGTATCATGCACGCTTTAGGTCTTTGTACAGGAGCATCAACTATAACTCTGGTGGATACTGAAAAGAATGGAAAAACTATAGAAGTTAATGGTATCCATTCTTATGCACATTAAGGAAATACTGGAAAGTATTTATTGTTAAAATAAGTTAAATGTCTTTTTAAATTTAAACACAAAGGAGGCTAAGATGAAAAAGAACAACTACACATTAATTGTTGTCAAATGCGTTTTTCTTGCAATTGTGCTTCAAGCAGCGAGTTTATTTGCTCAGGGAACAGCTATTAAAGTAAAAACTGTTCCGGACTTTCCTGAAGGTTTACCACCCACTCCTATTATTTGGAGTGGCGTCCAAATAGGGTATACAAATCCTGGTGAAGCGGTAACCATTGTTATTGATTTAGGCAAGGAAAAAGTAGTTTTAAAAGTGGGTGAAGCGGAAATGAATTTATGGGGCTCTGGCTTGGGAATAAAGGGTGAGGTACTTAGTGGAAATGTAAAAATGAAAAAAGGACCAGTGTTGACTATTAAATCGAAGCTTTCTCCAAGCACTATCCTGGCAAATGCTCTAGAATATCATAAGGTATTTACTGACAGTTTGAATGCGCCGGATATTTCAACTAATCAAAAAATTAAGTTTTCAGGCTTACTTAGTAAGATATATAACTATGACTTTAAAACGGAAGATATATCATCTTCAATTACAGGTGTAGATAATGAAAATGGGTTAGTTTTTCTTGAGTTTTCTTACTTTAGTCTGATTGAGAAGACGTGGCAGGATACCTTAAAGGTTATGGACAGCCATTTTTCAGGCAAAAAACCCGCTACTGGTGCAGCCGCGCAGGTATTAGCGGATAGTTGGAGTAAGATCCCTAAATATGGCACTTTAAAAATATCTCGAGATGGTGAGCTAGACTTGGTTTCAGTGAAGACAGAGAAGTATAAGTGGGGAACATATAAAAAGAATAAAAAAACAAAGAAAAAGTGTATCCTCCCCATAACCTTTTATGCGAAATAATCAATTTTACACTTTAATAACCTGTAGCCCTCTGTAGGGTTGTTTGTTCTGATATTGATGCAATAAACGTATACATCGTAGTGTAAGAAATCTTAAGTTTGTCATACTATAGAACAAATAAGTGAGATACGCAAATATTCATTGCTCACTTAGCCCAGAACACGAAAATATTTTATGTTAGTGATTATTCTCCGTATTAAATATATTATGGCAAAATGTTGATGGAGATTTAATATTTTGCGCACATTAGGCCTTTGCACTGGAGCATCAACTATCACTCTGGTGGATGCTGAAAAGAGTGGAAAGGCGATAGAAGTTAATGGTATCCATTCTTATGCCCATGAAGGAAATCCCAAACAGGTTGTTAAAGATCTATTGGGACAGTTTGACCTGGAAAAGGTCAATTCAATTGCTGTTACCGGTCGGAGATT
>JABMQW010000082.1 GCA_013203115.1 Fidelibacterota bacterium | reverse complement strand
GTTCAAAGTAACCCTGCCACTGTATAAATTCCATCAATCGAATACAAATTATGCGCAGGGTTGGACGGTGGGGACGGGAAATTGTTAGATTAATCCATGACAAAACGGTGATATGAGAAAAAAGATTCCATATATTGACACTGTTAAGCTACAAGACCATGAATGATATTGACGTACTCCCACTTATAGTAGACCTAATAGGGTCGTTCTACCGATCTTCCCTCGACGCGTTGGGACGTGCAAAGACAGCCGCATACTCTCATCCGTTCCGGGAGCGCACGGGACTTACCACGTTTTCGGAAAGGGATGCCGAGACCCAGGCAACTTTAGAATCGGTTGTCGCATCGTTCATAGCAATCGAGTCCATTATCAATTACGCATTCTTCAATGAGATAGATCACAAGCCCAGCCAGTCAGGACTGGATAGATGGCTTAAGCAGAAATGGAAAGGCAATTTATCAATCCTAGACAGATTTAACTTGCTCTTCAGTCAGTATGCAACAACAGATTTGGCCAGGTTCCAAAGTGTTACATCTATATTTCAAGAGTTCGTTACTTTTCGCAACCGGATTGTCCATCCGCATCCCGAAAAGTATGATGCATTGGTCGAGCGTTCTGATATTCCAGGAGAAGTACTTATACATGCAGTCGAACCGTTTGTAACACGAAAGCCCTTTCAATCCTCTGGTCTTTCAGAAGAGATTGGAAGAATTGCTTACCCGGATGCGGCGCGATGTCATGAAATAATGTTACTGGTCTTTGCGTTGATCGATGGTCAGTTAGTGATCGATCTGCAGTTGTCTTGGTATGAAGCCCCATCAGAAATGACTGGATGCAATAGTGGTACTCCAGCAGAATTGCTTGAATCCTTAGAACACAGGTACTACCCGAAGATTGACCCAAAGACGTTTATCCCCGAATTCATTGCCAAATTGAAGCAAGAACATGAGTAGCATGGTTTCACGGATGGCAATCCCACCATAAATGGGGTATTCGCTACCCGACAAGGCGCTGCACCTGACCACTATTCTGCTACGCTCACTTGTGTAAAATTAACACTAATACATTCCAGTTGGATGTCTGATTATAATAGTATAATATTTGGTAATTAAAGGGATACCCGGGACAAATAATAGAATATTATCCGACATTTTTGTTGCCCATGATATTTTATTAAAGTCGCTCAATAACTAGTTAGACCAACAGAATGACACCATGGACGAAAAACTTCACAACCATATCCTAACCCTCACAAAACAGTTGGTCGACTTGGTTAAGGACTGCGCGAGTGAGGATGTCCTGGGTATGATAGCGACTCATTGTATATCAACAAGACGCGAGATTGATAAGAAGAACCCCTTAGCATCACCTTCAAGACAGGTACAATTCTTAACTGGGCTATTATTGAGTACCTCAGAGCCAGAAAATCCGAAGGATTTCACAAAATCTGATTGGGAACGCAGTATAAATATCCTTAATGAATTATTTAGCAGTTACGCTCTAATGTACTGGCCATCTGAAGAGGAATATCCACAAATTACCGATGAATGGCGGGAATCTAGACAAATAGCCATGCCCGCGTTTCTGCATTATTTTAATACAGGTATTTTAGCCACGATTGAGCAAGTTGTTAAAAGGGTAACCGACTACCTGTTTCCTTTTAGCCAGGAGTTAAGTGCATCCCATGGAATTTCTGCTTCAGAAGCGATAAATGTAGCAGCGTGGATAGCCAAATATATGCAAGAACACATTGACTCATTTCAAGAGGTCCATAAAAAAGAAAAACTGCACCGGATAAAATTTTTAAATCGTGCAAAAGAAGAGGGCTGGGACATCCCAACCATGAGGGAGAAAGCCCAAAACACAGAACTACCCCACTTACATAGGTTGATTCAACAAGGTTTTAATGGACTCTACAAAGTTTCGCTGGAGGCTCTAAAGGTTCAGTTTGGTGAACTTGTTGCAACGGCTTATTGGAGTCATTTTGTTATCTCGCGCGGTGAGGTCGAGGGGTTGACATATTTAACCGAGAAAAATCCAGTAACTACTAAACCACTGTGCTTGATTTCTGATGGTATCGCTATCTGCCCACTTGTAAATACCCTTTACTGGGCAGTTCTAGAATTATTCGAAAATTACCTCTCTAATTATTCTCAGCGAGATTCCTTTTTTCGATTTAGAGGAAAACAGCTTGAGAGAGGTGGAAGAAATATACTACAACGAATTTTCGCTGATAATGCTATTTATTTACCGAGCGTTTTTGAAACGCAAGATCTTCAAAATGAACATGATCTAATTCTAATCTATAAGGATACTCTTATCGTTGTGGAGGCAAAAGCAACACCACCAATTGAACCATTCAGAGACCCTAGTAAAGCGTTTATCCGCTTAAAGCGAGCATTTAAAAGTGGTACGGGTATTCAAAAGGCTTTCGACCAAGGGAGTAGAATTGTTGACAAGTTGTCAAACAATCAAGATATAAACTTGTACAATGATCAGGGTGAACTAATAAAAACTCTTCAGCACTCTTATTTCAAAAATCAGCTCATCATCTGTCTCACGCGAGATGACTTTGGACCGCTGGCTGTTGAACTTTCCCTTTTATTGGAAAAAGAGCCGACACAACAGTATCCATGGGCTGTAAATATATTGGATCTCGAATCCATCGTTAATGCATATGAATATTTCGGTTGGGGTGCTGAAAAGTTTATCCAATTCATCTGTGACCGTGTTTCCCTTCAAGGTAAGATTATTGCGTTCGATGAACTGGACATCGTTGGTTTTACACTTGAGCATGGAGATCTATCGCAGTTACAGTCTTCCTCATATAATAGATTCCACTTAAATCCCACCTACACTGAAATTTTTGATCGAATCGAAGAAGCTCAATCAGGTGGTGAACCGGTTGAATACGCTCCTACGCAACCATTTATTAATGACTATCAAGATTTAATGTCAGAGGTTATAGAAGAAGCCAGTTCTCTTATCAAACAACCGGTTAGAGTTGGTGTAAAAGTGGGAAGAAATGATCCATGTCCTTGTGATTCTGGATTGAAATATAAAAAGTGCTGTGGGCAGTAAACCATCTGGTCTAACATAATAATAGTCACCAACTAACAAAGTCTCAGCTTGCAACTCAGGGTAACACCAACAGTATCCAAAATGAATAATCAGATTTCATCAAAAACCAAATCACAGTCCAGGTTTTACCAGCCAGCAAAGAGGAACATAGATATCGTTAGGCGGCCATTTAGTAAACTGTGAAAGGTTTTTATTCTCCTACCCTTGTGACTGGGTTTTATTCGTGTGTAGCATTATAGTTCGTCCCTACCAGAATTCTAAGATAAAAAGGAGGCATCCGCCTCCTATTCCCACGGACCTCCTGGGAGATCCATGATTGATTCAACAGGTATAGAACCGGCATTTAGAGTTTCAACCATTTCCTGGCTTTCATCCACTAGACAACAATTCAGAAAATAAATCGCTATCGGGTCAGAGCGATCCCAAACACAATCGCCTTTAACCTTAAATGTCGGCTTCTGGCCTTTATCAATAGCATTCCGGAAAAGCCGAATAATTTCCAGCGTATTATTAAAGGCAAATATTAGCACAAACCGCTGATCACAACGGTCTTCATAGCCGATTAGAGAGCTACTTCCTTCTCCTACAACGATTTTGTCGTATAGCACTGTCGTTAGATACGCCGTCTTACCAACGTACTTACTCAGTGATTCAGGATTCCCTGTTAATGGTCTCTTTAAATTGTACCAAAATTGGTCGTTTAAAAATGTACCACTTCCAATAGAATAGACAACAATAGTTTACATTGATCGTTAGATTGAAAAACAACCATCGAGGTAAATATGAAGAAGCTGGAGGATGTGTTGGACATT
>JABMQW010000081.1 GCA_013203115.1 Fidelibacterota bacterium | reverse complement strand
ATCACAATCTTTCCGATTCCCGCTTGTTCCGATTGGGTTAAAAATGGTTTTAACAATTCCATTCCCGCATTCATGGCCCGCGCTGCCAGCAGTACATCCGGCAGGAAAATTTCCCGCGCCTTGAATTTTTCACCGATCACATTCATACCGGCTATCAGGGCTTGATCCAGGATTTCACCCGCTTTGGCGTTATTTTCAAGAGCAGCGTTGGTCAGACGGCTAACGGTTTGATCATCGCCATTTTCCAGCGCATTGGCAATTTGTAGAAATAAATCCATCATTCATTCCTTTCAATATTTAGGGCGCGTAAACGGGCATGACACGACTTTGTCCGGCAGGCCCGGCAAAAGGTAAAATTTGGTTTGAAACGATGTATCTCCTTATTGCCAGCGATTAAAACACCCGTGACAGATTTCAGGGGTTGCATCAAATAACTATCATTCAAAGAAATTCCAATTAAATACGGTTTTAAATGCTGAAACAATTTTTTCTGTCCACTGATATGCCAGCCACAGTATCCCGGGCTATATCCCAAAACCCAATTGTCACCATTCATTTTTGAGTCATATAACAGTCTATCAGAGAACAAATTTCCCAGCAACCCGGCAGCATTATCAGCTGCCAGCGATGCCACAGTATCCAAAGTATAGCCCAGCGCAATATCATTCCCGCTCAACAGATTTTCAATCGTATTGCTGATCTCCAAACCGATTGTTAGTGCGAATAGAGCCATCCGGTCCGCCCGTGGAAAGATATCTTTGAGCGAGGCTTCCGAATCATTTTGCCCTTCTCCATGGTAAATACCGGCAAAATCAACGACACTCAATTCCTCCATGATTGCAACCGGGTTGGCGGTGGCGCTAAATGAATCCATCGCCCTAATCACCAGATCACGAACAGCGGGTGAAATAGAATGGCTTTTATCCACTCCCTGTTCCTGTAAAACAGCTTTATCCGACGGTCGGATGGCGGCAATGGCGAGTGTAATCGGGTCGGACATTAATCTAACGACGGGAGCTCTCCCTGTCCGAATTTACGGGCTTCTTTTGACATCAATGTACGCAGGTCTTTTTGGATTGAATCGGATATCCCTGAAGGTGAATATTCTTTCAATAACCGTTCCACTTCATCCGCTGCTCTTTGTCCCAGTGTGTGACTGCCGTCTTCAATCCAGCGTGGACGGTTAGCCCGATCGATGACAACGCCCGGGAAATAATGCTCGGTGCGAAGATATTTCCGGGTGTGATCCGAAATCAGCAGGTGGTCATCCCTGAGTAACTCCTGTAGCAGTGGAACGGCCGGAAAATCATCCCGTGGCGTAATCCCTTCCACCATGCGCAAACACATTCCGGCTATCTCATTATCAAGCACCAGTTTTTCCAGGCTCTGACAGCTTTCGAAATCCAGCATGCCTGGTCCGGAAATATTATTGATGCCTGACAGGGCGGCCAGGGTTGCGCCGATACCCGTCTCAAGACCGGCCTGAGCATCCAGAATTTTCGCATCGCTGAGAGCAATATAGGCCTGGGTTGGTAACCCCAGATATGTCCCGACCTCGTTATTTGCACAGTCGATCATCATGGTTTCAATGGCGCCCATGGGCGTTGTTTCGTAGCGCACATCGAAGACAGCCGGCGAGCCGCCCCACAGGACCGGTGTACCGGGATTGACCAACTGGCTGATTACCAGTCCGCTGAGTGTCTCGGCGGCATGTTGAATAATCGATCCGGTCAGGGTAACCGGAGCAACGAATCCGGATAAGGGCATGGAAATGAATTCGACTGGAATTGAATAGCGAGCACAGTCGACTAGATTTTGAGAGGTAACATCACTCCATTTCAACGGCGAGGTAGGACAACATGAAAAAATTGTCAGGGGTTTTTCTTTTAGCGCTGATTCCGAACCGCGGACGGCCAGTTGCAGGTCTTTCATTATTTTAAAAGCTTCGATTGTGAAGGCACCGGTAACAACAGGCTTCTCGCCATAGAGTAAGCTCAGGAAAAGACGGTAGCTATCGGAAATCTTTTCATGTACATCGGCTGGAATGAAAGCCGTACTCTGGGAAGCAATATTATCCAATTGACTGACAACTTTAACGTAGGCAATATAATCAGCCGTGGTTGGTCGCCTGATCTCCTGGGTGGTATGATCCAGTATATTAAGAGCCGCCGATCCGGGAGTAAAGTGGATTTTACTGCCCGAGAAATCATTTGTCTGTCGACCTAAAACATCGAAAAGTTTAAAAGCAGCCGGTGCAGTGTCCAAGGCGCGTTGAACCAGATGATCCGGAATCATCGCCCTGGACTGATTCTCATCGATCTGAGCCCCACTATCGGCTAACAATGCCAGCACTTCCTGGTTGTTGATCTCTACTCCCAGCGTAGATAAGACTCTGACACTCTCACTATAAATCCGTATGATTAAATCAGTGGATAGGAAACTTACTGTTGGACGCATATTGTTCTCCGGTAGGTATTAGATTCAGAAAACCCGGTAATCTTCGCTTGCTTATTCCGCTTTATCGGGACGTTTGAAATATAGATACATTGGCAGACCTGTTCCGATTAAAAAAACCGCCGCCAGTACACCTCCAACCGGGAAGGCTATAAAAGTACCGTATATCAGGCCAACCTGGGAAAGAATTGCTACAACCGTCATAATCCGCCAGACTGGAGTTTTAAAGGTCGGTTGGTAATCGGAGCGCTTTTTTAAAAAGAAAATTGTCCCATACACCAAGGCATTCTGGAACAAATAGGATAGTGTGAAATAACCCAGCAGGACTTCGATTCCGCCAATAAAAACTAATATCATTGCCAAACCGGACTGGAAAAGAATGGAATAATCAGGAGTATGAAAACGGGGATGAATATGCCCAAATGGTTTGAAAAACAGCCCGTCTCGGGCAATGGCATATTCGATTCGGGGCTGAACCATGATCAGGGCATTGATACAACCGACCATACTGATAAAAGCTGCCAAAGCCAAAAAAGCTGCGGCAATTTTTGCAAAAGCAGGTAGATATAAAAAAGGATTTGCAAATTGACCGCTGGTATTGACCAAATCTTCGAATGGTATGAATATATTAGTTGCCAAGGCTACCAAACTATATACAACGGTTACGATTACTACCGATATTAATAGACTGCGCGGAATGATACGTCGAGGATTTTTCATCTCACCGGCCATATAAAGCACATTGGTAAAGCCGGCATAACTCCAGATTGTACCTGCTACCCCGGCTACCAATAATGTGAGCGTCCCACTGCTGGCATCAACCACTTTATCAGGGACCCAGTACAGATTGGCAGTATTAAAGTACGTCAGACCAAGTAAACATAATAACACCAGCGGAGATAATTTCAATAGCGTAAGGATAACCTGCAGACCGCCCCCTTTACGAACGCTGAAGTAATGTACGGATGTAAGGATGGCAATAATCAAAACAGCAAACAGCCTGTTATACAATCCGCTTTCCAGAGGTCCCCAGAATACCGTTAAGGCGGATACGGCCGCGATTGCAATTATTGTAATTGACGGGGTGTCACTAGTCCAAAACACAGTCCAGACGTATAAAAATCCTAACGCCGGGCTGCCGGATTTCTTCAAATAAAGATAACCAAATCCCTCCTCGGGATAGGCCGTGGCAATTTCCGCTAAAATAAAGAGTTGCGGTAGCCATATGATACCGCCAATAATCCAGGCCGCAATTGCCATCCCGGGACTGCCGGCCGCACGGGCAACAATCGGAAGATTGATAAATATCCCTGATCCGATAACCGAACCCAGTATCAGGGCTACTACCGGAAACATATTCAATTTACGCGGCAACGATGACATTTTACTTGATCCTTCTATGAAACCTCAAATCTCAAAATTGTTGGCTATTTGGATAATGCAAATTTGCTTAAAATAATCTGGTTATCAGACGATCAGCTACCTCGGCAGGCTACTCGCGATACACCAGCCCGCTCATTTTACTTCTTAAACCGAGACAAAATAGTATGCCATCGTTTGAGATCTTTAAGAGATGCGTTGGCAACCTTGACCAATTCATTGATATGAAACGGTTTTATAAAATAATTATCAAATCCGGCGGTCCGGGCTTCTTTTAAATCATACATTTCCGCATAGCCGGTTATGGCAAAGACATAGGCGACCGGATTATCTTTTTTAATTCTCCGGCATAATTCGATACCCGATATACCCGGCAATTTCAGGTCGAGAAAAAAAATGAAAATATTTACATGCTTTAGAATTGATAAGGCCTCTTTGGCCGTTCCAGAATAATAGGTTTTATAACCCTCATTTTCAAATGCCTGGGTTAAGATTTCACCAATTGTTGAATCATCGTCAACAATCATGATTTTTTTATCTACTTTTTCCTGTGGCATACCAGTTCAATTAATTAGCTTTGATTTGTTCCTCAAATATAGAATGACCGCCATCTCATTCAGGTCACCGACTGATGAAAAATGTGTGTATTTTAATATTCATTCACGTGAAAACTAATCTATTACACAGAATAATCAAATCGATTATAATTGCGGTTGTTACGTCTGGTCATGATATCCACCGGTTTGATAATAACAATGTGGATTGGAACAAGGACACCATCTGCGCTGGGAATATGCCACCGGCTCGGTGCTGTATCTGGTCTGGTCACAGGGCTATACCAACAGTTAATTATTTAAACCTTTCAATTTCAACGCCGACCGGAAAACGCTTTTCAATGATGTGGCAATAATGTACTTATGTTGAAATTGAGCTATATTTTCAATATTTGAATTGACGGCCGGGCCAGTCTAAAGAGTCGTTTTCGATTGAATCGAGAGGACCGGTTTTGACAGACCTTTTTCAAGTGGCCAGGATAGATTGATATGATTTATCACCGAACTGGCCGAGCGCGTTAAACCGAGCCGCAGGCCGATTCCAACGGCGTGATGAAGATTATTAAAGCTAAAATCCTGAGCGGCGGGAAAGGTATTGCCAGCAACATAAAAAACTGTCAGCACCGGTGCTATCGTAAAAATTTCGACCGCTGGTAGCCAGCGGGACTCAAGCAATAATTTATAGCGGGCCTGCCCGGCATAATAATAATTCGGATACCCGTATAAACCATTGAATTCCCCTAGCAACAATTGGCTGGTGGGATGGGCCTGGAATAAATGGGACCATTCCACCAATAGTAGATTTGAATTAATACCGGCCGGTTTGCTGATCCACTCTATGTTGGCAGAAAATTTACCACGCTCCGTTCCGCTGCCGGGACGGTAAAACCAGGCTGAGACAAGATTAAATCGGATGTAATTAACACCGCCGGAGCCGGTTGAAAGACTGAAACGGGGCGCCAGGTAGTACTCCCATTCGTCCCGGCCGCTGATCCCCAGATTCCGCCCAATGACCAATGATGTATTCCAACCCTGTTCAATATCTTCTGTCCACTTCAGCTGCTTGAAATTCCTGGTGGTGCCATAATCACTGGCGTAGAGGTCAAATTTGATGCCAACCAGACGATCATCATAGGTGGGTAATTGAAAAACTGCCGGCTTAAAAAATTCTTCGATGCCGACCATATACAGCGTATTGGCGGGAGATTCACGCCGGTAGACGGAAATGAAATACTTGGTATTAAACTTCAAATCAAGACCGAATGAGCGGGTGTAAGCACCATAAATACTGGTGATTTTCACATCCGGAAACTCAATTACGGAATTGGACTTGCCCTCCGTAATTCCAGCGGGTATACTTTCATTTTCCGAATTGTTAAACAGGTTGGCATCCCAGAAAATCCGGTTAGTCCCGGTTTGGGTGCCAAATGAAAATTGATAACCGCTTCGGTCAGTTTTTGAACGCAGCGGTTTTACCAGACTGCCGATTATCCCACGGCCTTCATCAGAACGCTTGATCAGTAAATAATATTTTAATCGCTCCTTTGAAAAAGAGGGATTATAATAT
>JABMQW010000080.1 GCA_013203115.1 Fidelibacterota bacterium | reverse complement strand
GGATTATTGTTGGGATTGTTATTTCAATGGGCGGCAAAACTGTATATCGCTCAGAACAAGACTTTAGCTGTGGCTTATGCTATTGAAAGTGCCGGGGGCGTTTTAGGCGGGTTGGCGTCAACGCTGCTGTTGTGGATTGGCATTCAGAATTTTACTATTGCACTTTTATGCAGTCTTCTGACAATAGTGAGTTTGCCATTCCGGAACAGGAGCCGCGCAGTCCGGTACGCCAGTATTGCGGTTTTCGGTTTATTGCTGGCAACTCTGTGGCTGGCGCGCGGAATTGACCGGCAGATGACCGGCTGGAATCATACTGGTCTGGTAGAAGTACGTGATTCACCGTATAGCCGCATCACAATCACCGCTCAGTCCGGGCAAGTAGTGGTGTTTGAGAATGATGCTGTAAGCTTTGAGACAGAAACGACCGTGGCTGAGGAGTTGGTGCACCTGGCGGCGGTACAGCGCAATGAAATCGACCGTGTCCTGGTATTGGGTGGCGGCTTTGCGGGGGTGCTCACAGAACTCTTGAAACACAATCCCCGGCAGGTGGACTATGTTGAGCTGAACGATGTGCTCCTTGAGCTGATGACCACTTATCTTCCGGAAGCTTATCGGGATCCGCTGCAGTCAGAAACAGTTACCATCCATCATATGGACCCGGGGAAGTTCTTAACTGAAGCGGGCATTTACAACCTGATCATTGTTGGTATGCCGGATCCAAGCTCCGGTGCCACCAACCGTTTTTTTACTCAGGAATTTTTTAAGCAATGTTCGGAACATCTCACCGCAACAGGAACCCTGGTCTTTCGGCTATCCTCATCGGAGAATCTCTGGTCACCATTCCTCACTTATCGGAATGCAGGTATCTACCGGGCATTGAAGTCCGTGTTCAATGATGCTCTGATGCTGCCAGGTGTTACCAATATCCTGCTGGCTTCCAATGATTCACTTTCCCGCGAACCGGCTGAATTGAGCGAAAATTTTCGCTCTGGAAATGTACACACCAGATTAATCTCACCAAACTATATCAATTATTTATATACAAATGACCGGTTTGCAGATATAGCCGTCCTGGTAAAGAATTCCAAGGCTCCCGCCAACACAGATGAACGACCAATCTGTTACCAATATTCCAGCATGATCTGGCTGATGAAGTTTTTCCCCGGTATGGTCAACTGGGATATTTCAAGATTCCTGCAGCCAACCGGGACCGGTAAGCTGTACTATGTATTTTTCATTGTTAGCATCGGAGGAATGCTGGTATTGCTTCGATACTGGCGAAGGCCTAGAAAGATTGTGCTGGTGTTTATGGCCGGTTTTATCGGTATGCTGATGGAAACCAATTTTATTCTCCATTACCAGGTTAAAAACGGTGTGCTGTTCCAGAACATCGGCATTCTGCTGATGATGTTTATGGCCGGTTTGAGTGTGGGTTCATATATGATATATGCAATTTCCCAAAGATCAATGAAGATTTATGGAATAATCCTAAAACGGATAGGTGTCTGGTTACTGGTCGGTTTTGTGATTACCAACTTGACCTTTGTTTGGTTACTGGAAATGAATTACACTTCAGGAATTTTCACTATCTCGCTCTTTATGTTTTTGACGGGACTGCTGGTTGCCGGTACATTTGCATATGCCAGTCTGGCCGGGGTCAGCGACCAGAAAATCATCGTTTCACCGCTCTACGCGGCTGATCTGATTGGCGGGTGCCTCGGATCTTTGCTGGGCAGTTTGATCTTAATTCCTTTTTTAGGAATGGGATTTTCGGCGCTCTTGATGGTAATTCTTGCATTGGTTACAATCATACTGGTTTAAGCTATACCTGGCAGGGAAAATGACTCCGTCCGCAATCAACCCTCCGATGGCAGCGAACGAGTCGGCGCTAATGCCATGTGTTTTTTTCCTGCATTAGATAATTAATCTTCACGAAGTAGTAATAAAAATTATATTCCGGTTTTCCCTATTTCGTACTAGTGTTGTGTCAAGTGTGTAGTGTGCAAAAAGTCGCCGGAATTTTTGTCGATAACAAGGCGATTATTTTCAGTCCGCCTGCTGGCGGATTGAAATGTTC
>JABMQW010000079.1 GCA_013203115.1 Fidelibacterota bacterium | reverse complement strand
TGCCTCGGGGTAGTTCATTTCATACTGATTTATTATAGTCGGAGTATTGATCACATTAAGCATATTTTGAGCAAATTCGGCGATTACATTTTTTACATCCCCGTTCTTTTTAACGCCTGTTTTTACTACTGCAAATGTGTCTGTATATAATCTCGTTATGATATCATCCTGATGGGCAATTCCCAGCAGTTTTTGAGATAATTCACGCAAATATATATCACCTGCACCATGCCCCAAAGAATTATTAATAGCTTTAAAACGATCAATATTAATAAATAACGTAGCAATAATTGAATTGTCACGATTACACTCAAGAATAGCTTCCTGCAATTTATTGTATAAATAGGTACGATTAGGTAAACCAGTCAAATCATCATATAACGCACGAGTATTTGCCAGTTGCTCATTGGCGCGGGCAATATCATTCATATATTTCAAGGATAATAAATTTTTTACCCTTGCTATAAGTTCCACACGCTGAAATGGTTTGGTAATATAATCATTGGCGCCCACTTCCAAACCTTTGACAACATCGTGCGATTCGGAAAGCGCCGATGAAATGAGAATGGGCATTTCGTATAAATTATATTGGTTTCGGACTGCTTTACAGACCTCTATCCCGGAAACCCGCGGCATCATTATATCCAGTACAATTAGATCATATTTTTGGCCATTTTCTATTTTTTTTATAGCGATATCACCGTCAGTTGCTGTATCAATTTTGTAACCATTCGATTTTAAATGAAATGATAACTGTGCCAGGATATTAGGATCATCTTCGACAATCAGGACACTCAAGCCACTTAAATCGTCACTTTTCTGCTCTCTGTTCATATCCGTTTTTGTATTGCTTATTAATCCACACTCACTTGAAATTTTGTTCTGCTGGTTATATTATGTTTTCAATTTATCATATTATGATCGTGGAATTTTAAAACAAAATGAATTACCTTGCGGAATATTCGGTTCTACCCATACGATTGCATTATGTACTACGGCAATCCTTTCAACAATTGCTAATCCAAGACCACGTCCCTTCTTATCTTTCCGGTCCATTTGAATATTACGTTTGAATATCGAGCGCCGGTTTTCCTTGGGAATCGTTGTCCCATTATCACTCACTTTGATTGTTACTGAAGTTGGATCACAGTGGCTGGTGATAATGATTTTTTTCCCATCAGAGGCATATTTAATAGCATTATTAATGTAATTACGAAATACTTCAGCAATAATAGGATTAGCTTTTACCATTGTGTTATCATCTAATTTTGTTTCCAGGTTAATACCGGCATTATGCAATTGTGAAGAATATTCCTGGGAGATATTGGTCAGCATTTGTGTTAATTCAATATTTTCTTTTTGAATTGCATCTCCAATTGTTATTTTTGAAAGTGTCGTGGCATTTTCAATTACTTTAAGCAGATTTGTACTAGCTTCCCTGATGATCGCGATACTATCAGATTCTGTAGTTTCGTCCACTAGTACTTCCGTCATTCCACTTATGACACCGGCTGGGTTTTTCAAATCATGGGTGATGACATCCAGCAGCAGATCCTTCATATTATTAGTTTCGGTCAGGCGATTTGATAAGCGCCGATATTTACCCTCTGATGAACGGATTTTTTCTTCCCAGAGTTTTCTTTCGGTAATATCACGGTAAATTGCATAAACGGATTGTTTACCACCCGGGCTTAATACCGGAGCGCCTAATACTGATACATACACCGGGCTGCCATCCTGGCGAATTCGGACTGTTTCAAAGCGTATACGCTCACCAGAAGCGACTCGCCTGGTAATGGATTGGGCTTCCTCTTTTTGCCAAGTATCAGTAATAATTTCATCAATATTCTGCCCAACAGCCTCTTCCGCAGTATATCCGAATAAATTTGTAAACTCTTTATTGATTCGTTGAATATTGCTCCTTTCATCAACCAGTGCTATCGCTTCCGGAGAGTTGTGAAATAACTCTTCAAAGTGCCTTTTTTCAATAAGTAATGCTTCTTCAGCCATTTTATTTCGAATCGAAGTTGCGATCTGTTCAGAAACATAATTCAGGATATGAAGATCGCTTTGGGAATATAGATTTTCATTTTGATAACTTTGTACCACAACTACACCAATTATCCGGTTTTCAATCTTTAATGGCGATCCCATCCATAATTTGGACGGTGTACCCAGTAATTCAATTTTCCCTTCCTTAGCTAAATCATAAATGCCCTGTTCACTGATAAACAGAGGTTCTCCGGCGCGGATTATATATTCTGTTAGCCCGTGGCCAAATTTCTGAGGTTCCGGTTTTTCATCAATTTCATCGATATAATATGGAAAATCTAGGATATCCTGGTCTTTGTCATGTAAAGCGATATAAAAATTGGTTACATCAAGAATTGAGCCCATTATCATGTGTATCGATGCAAAAAGGCTAGATAAATCCTTCGATTTACTGGCTGCTTCGGATATCCTGAATATTGCCGATTGCAGCCGACTTGATTGCCATGTATCGGTAATATCTAATAGATGTCCGACCGAAAACACTTTACCGGCAGCATTTTGTGATATTGTGGCATTTATCCGGACTCTTCGTTTTTGGCCATTTTTTCTAATGATATCAAATTCGTATTGTGATGGAATTGACTCATTTCGCTGTCGACGTTTATAATTTTCTATAACTAATTCACGACTGTCTTCATCAAGAACATGGGTAAAATCCAGACTTAGTAACTCAGCAATGGTGTATCCTAATATTTCCGATAATCTTTTATTGACATAAACAAATTTAAATTTGTCGTCAATTATGTAAATCCCAGTTGGAGAAAATTCTACAATAGAAGCATTACGCTCAGAATTTTCTGCGATCTGTTGTTCCAGCTCTAAAATCCGTTTTTTCAGTTTTGATACTGAATCGGTCATATTGCGACTGTATATTTTTTCATATTAATCAAGCTATCATCACCGAATAGTTAAATCTTTATTATTCTGTCATACCTCATAAATTTACGTCCAATAATATTAACAATAACAGATACAGATAGAATCAAATAGTATGCCAGAAATGTCCCTAATCATTGAAAAAATGTTTTGTAGATTAATATGATTTAATACATATTTCTCAAAGGATAAATAAGAACATAAATGCAATTCTGGTATTTTATTAAAAGTGTTGTATTCAAATCTGATGAAAGCTCTTAGATTGACAAATACAAAAGTGAATATTACGATAAGACCATGGCAATTAGCTGATCTTGACGATATCCGGGTACTGGCATTGAAAACCTGGTTAATTACTTATGGTTCATTTATTCGTCCAGAAAATATTATCGATTATCATGATAATCATTACTCCCTGTCCGCGTTAACTAAAAAATACAATCAATTCAGTGGTCTTGTGGGATTGCTAAAAGAAAAGCTGCAGGCCTATTCTATCGCGGATACCTGTGATAGGCATCGGCATTATCACATAATATCACTTTATGTTGATCCTGACCAGCAGGGACAGGGACTCGGCAAAGCACTATTAAAAGAACACGTCTCCTTGGCGCAGAAAGAAGGTTATGAGGAGCTGTGGTTGGGCGTAATGGAAAAGAATACTTCCGCATATGAATGGTATTTACGGGAAGGATTTACTTTCAAGGCAACTGAAAATTTTCAGGTTGGATCGGAAACAGTAAAGTTGTTGGTAGGTTCCGTATCTATTCGGAGTGGGCTAAATTAAACTTTTCAGATTAATTCCCCGATACGTTCACTTTATTCACTATCGGGGCAGGCTGTTTGTTTCGTTGTGATTTTTATCTAGGTTGCAATAGGTGGCAGGATTGCCTTGTCCAGCCAATCTTTCCTTAGAATACTATTCCCGCATAGCCAACACCATATTCGAATTCCTCTGGTGATTGTGACCCGTGACTCGTGGTGTATTCGATCAAATGACCATTATCAAGCCCGGTCTCTATTACAAAAGCTTTTAATGCAGCTACGGCCCCAGCTCCGCAGGCATTACGGTTATTGCGTGCTTCATCTAATATTTCTACTGGAGTTCCTGTTGTAATTGCCGTAATCATTTGTCTATCATTTTTACACAGCCAGCGAAATCCTTCAGCTCCCAACCCGGCCGGAGCAAACCCATATACCGAACCATAATGAGTCAAATCGGTAGAGGCTAAAACGACAACATCGTTTCTACCAGACAGTATTTTTCCCAGGTTATGTCCTAAATCAATACTGCTCAGCTCTGGTTTGACAGTAATTGGTAAAAATTGCGCGTTCGGCCAGAAATATTTAACCATCGGGGTTAGAACTTCAATCGAATGTTCGTTGACATGTGCTTCCGGGGCGTTGATTATCAAATCGGGCATTTCGTTAAGTATTTTGGTTCCTAACTCTTTATCGATATTCAAAACCCCCAGTGAGGTGACCCAGCGGCCAGAAGGATACAGCGCATGCTGGTATACACCGGTATGATCTGTCCCGAAAATTATCACTGTATCAGGGATTCTCTGCTGCGCCAGGCAAAATAAGCAGCGTGCGGCGGTGGCACCGGAATAACTCCAGCCGGCATGGGGCAGAACTGCTGCAATTGGTTTTACCGGTATAATTTTTGGTACTTTATAGTCAGTTAAAAACCATTCAATTTGTTTTCGGCAGTCACCGGGATAAAAATGTCGGGCGATTGGTTGGCGCATATCTTTCATTTATCCTCCTTTAAAACAGCCAGGAACCTGATGCCCACAATACCGGCATTGCCCCGCATCTAACTGTAACTCACCGACCTGATAATAATTGCGCTGGATTAGTATGGCACCACATTGGCTACAATAGGTATCCTGTCCCTTACGGGTATTAATATTCCCGAGATAAACATGATTCAAACCATTATTTTTCGCAATTGAATAAGCCTTTTCAAGCGTTGCCGCCGAAGTGCGAGGTCGGTCGCGTAATTTGAAATCGGGGTGAAAAGCGGAAAAATGTAATGGTATATCGACATTTAATTCTTCGGCAATAAAATTAGTCAATCTATTCAGTTCTTTAGCGCTGTCATTTTCCTCCGGAATTATCAGGGTAGTAATTTCTATCCATATGTCGGTTTCATGTACCAGCCAGCGCAGGGTATCCAAAACAGGTTCCAGGTGTGACAAAGTCAATTTGCGGTAAAATTCAGGCTCGAAGGCTTTTAAATCCACATTGATTGCATCAGCTTGAGTAAATATATCGGCTCGGGCACTGCTGGTGATAAATCCATTGGTCACTAATACATTCTTCAGACCGTTTTCACGAGCAATTGTGGCAATATCGATTACCCACTCGCCGAAAATTATCGGGTCGTTATAAGTATAAGCTATACCAAGACAACTGTTATCGATAGCAATTTGAACAACCTCTGCTGGTGTAAACAACCGGTCCAGGTTACGGTCGTTCCGGTTCTTGCTGATGTGCCAGTTCTGACAAAATTTACAACCCAGGTTACAGCCAATGGTTCCAAAACTGAGCACGTCCGATCCGGGATAGAAATGGTAAAGCGGTTTTTTCTCAATCGGATCGACGGCAAACCCGGTGGATCGTCCATACGCGGTTGTAATCAGTTTACCATTTACATTTTTCCGTACATAACAGAAGCCTTGCGAACCGACGGGAATATTACAGTAGCGCGGACATAATGTGCAGATCACGCGTTGATCTTTCGAACCATGCCACCAACGACCGATATGGTTTTTACTTTCCACAGGTTGCTTCATCTGGTCATTGAATACTTAGGTTTAACAAAATCAAAATTATCATCTCCCCCACTTATCGCCCATCTCCAAGCGCTCACCGATTGGCGGATGGGAATAGTACAGCCACTTGATCCAGCGACTGGGATAAGCATTGGACAAATTACGGTTCGCCAGACCTGCCATAGCGCTTAAAAATGAGGCGGCTTGGGGAATCATATCTAAAGCCGTACGATCAGCTTGACGTTCAAAATGGCGTGAGATGGCATTACTTAATGGTCCGAACAAAAACCCGCTGATGGCTCCCATCAGCAAAGCAAAGATCGGGAACAGAGTCAGATTCCAGCGCGTCGAAGTGAGGAATTCAGGAAATACCATAAGCATTACTCGATTTAAAAGGAAAAACACGATTAATTGTTGCAAGGTACCGATAGCAATCTGTTTCCAGATATGGCGGTATTTATAATGGCCTACCTCATGGGCAATAACCGATTCTATTTCCGATATGGTCATGTGCTCTATCAGATTATCCGCCAGAACCACACGGCGAGTTTTTCCCAAACCGGCCAGAAAGGCATTTTCCTTTTTAGTTTGCCGGCTCATATCCTCCATAAAGAAACCACTGGGCTTTAATCCAGCCCGCTCCAGAATAGTCTGTAACCGATCAGTGAGTTCACCTGCTCCAAGAGGTGTATATTTATTAAAAATCGGCAAAATCACAACCGGTACCAGGGTTGCAAAGATGACACCTACCAAAGCCATGCTCAGGCCGGCTACAAGCCACCAGTAATCCGGTGAAAATACCATTATCCAGAATAATAATCCGAGTAATGCTGGTGCAATAAGTAATCCCACGGCAAATGATTTTATTTGTTCCCAAAGCCAGGATTTCAAGGTCTGATTAGAAAATTGCCAATGATGTTCGCGGATATATCCGCTGTAAAAACTGAGAGGCAATCCGATCACAGTGGAAATCACCGATAAAGCAGTTACATAAATAACAAACACAACAATAATTGATATGTCCGGCAGAATATTCGCCAACCAGAAGCTGAATCCACTGAAATAGATTATTAGCATCAATGACAATGACAGCCCTGATCCAATCAAACCGATGAACCGCTTTTCACGTTCGTACTGCTGCGCCTGAATTTGTTTTTCCTGATCCAATAATGGATGAATATTTTTCATTTCGTTTTTATATCTTTCAACATTTTACAATGGCTTAATAACCTTGGATTGTTCAATAAATTCATGGATCAGAGGTATTTTATCAATCGGTATTTTTTGTGCTGTCAAGTATAACTCCATTTTTACATTGTGTCCATGACTAGGTAAATACTCAGTTAATAAACATCGCAACAACAGTCATCAACTATGGTAACCGTTCCCAATTTGAAACTGTGGTTATTTAGATCGATTTTAAACCTGATACAGGCGTCAATTTGTAAATCAGGATAATCAGGTGTTAACTGTGCTAGATCTTCCTGTTCAACTCTTTTAAACATATATCCGTCAATTACACCACCTCCGCAATCATTGCAATCATCATTATTATACCCCGAACCACCGCAGAGCAACAAGGCGGTGATCAGGATGGCGATTCTTATCATTCTTCCTCTCTATTATCGATTAAGGAAGAACGATCAAAATTAGCTTCGGCCATCAGTACCCATTTGCTATTACCGGGAGTGCGGCTCAATTCCAGACGATATAGTTCCCCTGTAACTGTATCAAGGATGTAATGCCAATGAGTTCGATCAACTGTGAAAGATTGTAATTGGTAGCGTCCATTTTCCCGATTTTCAGCGATCTCTGCCTTTAGAATTGATTCTAAGCGGTCCACGTAATATTTAATTGAATCTTCTTGTACCGGCTGAGCTGCCATTATTGCAAGTAAAACAGTTAGAAGAACGACTATCGTTATCAGACCTGTTAAATATCGTTTCATATTACCTCCATTTTCAATGATAAAATATTTCTAATTTACTGTCATTATCTATCAGTGAGTAGTACTGAGTTTGCGGAACCCAGTTCGGTTAATAATACACTTAATTTCTAATTTTCCAAACCAGCATTATCAGTAGAAAATTAAAAATATTTATCAGCGATTTTATGCCATAGCAATATAAATTTATTATTATTTTCACTTGTAGGCATTCGGTTAAATTGATAGATAACCCATTCGTAAAAAATTTTAGGAAAAAGGGAGGTTACATGAAACAAACCGGTATTTATCTGACCGTTGGAGGCACGATACTGTTTATTGTTGTATTTATTGGAAAAATAATCAGCTTTATTGTGGGCAATCCACTACTCGGTCTGGCGTTATTGGCTATCTTAATCGGCGTGATAATGATTTTATCGGCCATCTACAATGAGCGTAAAAATGATCCCGAAACTCAAGAATTAAAAAACGTACAACAATGATAGTTGTTACTACGGAATCAGTTTCCGGATATAAAATAAGCAAACATCTTGGGACAGTAGTAGGTAATACAATCCGTGCCCGTCATGTAGGTAAAGATATTTTAGCGGGTTTGAAAACAATTATTGGCGGTGAAATTTCCGAATACACCAAGATGATGGCCGAATCACGGGAACAGTCTTTGAGCAGGATGATCCGCCAGGCGGAACAGTTAGAAGCAGATGCCATAGTGGCTATCCGGTTTCAAACTTCGATGATAATGACCTCTACGGCCGAATTATTGGTATACGGTACGGCTGTGAAATTAAAGCAGATTTAAGCAGCACAAAATCAGAACAGAAATGTTACTGTTGGCTAATTGCCCCGCAATTTGCTGATTAGCGACATGAATGCTGATACCCGGTTAGGATCAACATTATTGGACCATAGCCCTTCCTGCTTAAACCACGAACCAATGATCATCCCGTCGCAATAAGCAAAATAATCAGCGACATTTTCCAGCGAAATACCAGACCCAACCAGTACCGGTATTGCCACCGCCGATTGCACATTCTTTAACTCTTGCAAATCGACTGCCGCAGCAGTGGATTTCCCGGTCACAATCACACCGTCACTGAGAAAAAATTCGGCTGCTTTGGCGGTCTCTGCCACAGTCATATCAGTGGTAATTGCATGTGAGCTATGCTTTTTCTTTATATCTGTGAAAATTACAATGTTGTCAGCTCCGATCCGTTTGCGATAGCGTAACAACTCTCCCGCATCAGCCTCAATTAGCCCCTCGTCGGCCACCTGCGTAAACACAAAACCCTCAGCCCGGATAAAATCCAACCCAGCCGCATGAGCCGCAGCCAGGGCTTCCTGATTGGCGCCGGCCAGTATTTGGATTCCGGTTGGTAACTCAGCCGCCCGTTTTACCTCAGATCCAATTACACTCATTGCTGCCGTGATTTCGGGTCCCACCACCTTCTTCAGATAGGGTACGTCATGCATGTTTTCGATTGCCAGTGCATCGAGGCCGGCTTCCCGGTAAACCAGTGCTTCTTCAATTGCTTTATCAATTATGGCCGAAATGTTACCCGCATAGCGCGCCGTGCCGGGCAAAGCATCCACATGGATCATACCGATAATGGGTTTAAGTACTTTAAATCTTGAATTCAACTATTAAGTGCAAATTAATTATTTTGAGAAAGGGCACGCTGCTGTATTCTGGCTTCCGCTTTACCAAACAAAAACGAGGAGCACAAATGCAAAAATTGAAGCGGCTCACCAAAGAGCAAAGGTACAGAGTAAAACTTATGCTTGACCAGGGATTTGACCAGATCGAGATCGTCGAACATATTGGTATTCAGCAATCGACAAAAAATCGGGCAGCAATATAATAGACAATATCAGGCAATCATGAATCGTGACTGCAGTAACTCAATCTTTTCCTCGATTGTTAACCAGCCCAGAGACAGAACATAATTTCTGGGCTTACTAAGCAGGTTTTTCAACCATCCTCTGGAATCAGGAATACCCTTTTCTATCTTATAAGTGGCAATATCAGCGGCGACAATCTCAATCTGTGTAATACAGGCAATTAAAATATCCTGTTGTCGGCCAGTCTTGTCCCGAACAATCAATTTATTGTCGTCGATGGACTGGATTATCAAGGTCGGGACTTTTAAACCATTGTTAAAATGAATAATACAGGGTGTATCAGCGGGCAGGCGTCCGGTAAAATGTTCGGGGGCGCTTCTGGTTGCAGCGCGACTGGAAAGAAAACTAGCACGAATCTGGGCGGCATACAGTTGCTGTTCATGAAACTGGGTATATTCCTCAACTGTTGATGCATATGCACTGCTCGATTCCATCGGCCAGGTAATTCTATTAATTATAGTCATAGCAGTCTGGGCAAAAAGTCCGCTAAATACCAGGGCGATTGTCAGGATTGTTGATCGAACCATTTTATGGGAGTATCCGCTTTTTCTATGAGAATTTTAACGATTCAGCGGATTATCCGTAATCAGACAAGTTCCCAAAACGCAATAGGTATTTGTCCTACACGATAAGCAATAATATATTTAAAGCGGGGTTAATCAGTTACATCACTATGGAGCCCCATGGGCAGAGCCCATGGTAGCTCTATAAAATACCCTCCTACGCCAAGGCCTGTCTGCCGAAGTCGCAGCGCAGGCAGGTAGCAATACTCCTTTATTTTTGGACGATACTTCACGCATTCATCCTGACCAGTCGGGATGTTTTTCTGTGTAGGCAGATAGACCAGACTGCCTGGCAGACTGCAAGAAATTTAGATCAAATTATTTTCCATGGCATAATGCATCAACTGGGCATTGTTGGACATACCCATTTTCCGGAGGGTGCGAGTGCGAAAATTGCTGATGGTTTTAACGCTCAAGGATAATTCTGCCGCGATTCCCGACACGGTCTTACCGGAGGCGATCATGACCAGTACCTGGAATTCCCGGTCGGAAAGACGCGCGTGCAGGCTTCCCGGACCATCATTTAGCATGAAATCCACCAGTTTATCAGCCAGAGCGGGGCTTACATATTTACCGCCGCTCCGGACTTTGCGGATCGCCTCCACCAGTACATCGGGGGTAGTTTCTTTTCTCACGAACCCGGAAGCACCGGCTTTCAAGGCCCGAATGGCGTATTCTTCCTCTGACATAATGCTCAACATCAAGACAGCGATTTCTGGGCGAATTACTTTTACTTGCTTCAAAACATCGATTCCGTTACGGCCCGGCAGTGAAATATCAAGTAACAGGACATCCACGGTTAGTTGATCAGTGCGGAGAGCACGCAGCAGTTCCACTCCGCCGCTTGCTTCGCCTACGATTTTCAGATCGTCGGTACGTAATATTATCCGCTTAATCCCCTCGCGGATCAAAGCGTGATCGTCAACGATAAAAATCCGTGTCATTTTAGCGATGTCCTCCAGGTTACAATCTCATTGGATAGTATTTGATTCAGGAAGGAATAAACCAGCCCCATAGCATCATTTTACCGTCCCTGATTTTTGCCATGGTAGTCGTGCACTGACCAATGTCCCGCCCTGATGACGATTGGTTATTGTTACCCGGCCATTCCAGGGACGCAAACGTTCCAGCATCCCCACGATTCCCAGGGAGTCAAGATTATGCAGTTGAGCATTCGTCACACCTTTTCCATCATCGGCGATATTCATCACCAACTGGCTATCCTGCTTTTTCAGGTCGATTGTCACTGTTTGAGCTTCGGAATGCCGGACCACATTGGTTAAGGTCTCCTGTAAAATCCGATACAACGCGATCGATTGGTTATCCGATAAATGGACTTCTTCCAACCGGCTGTTCAACCGACAGACAATTGGTGAATGCCGGTTGAATTCCTTGATATGCCATTCGATGGCTGCCAATAGCCCGAGGTGATCAAGAATGTTGGGGCGCAAATGTGAAGAGATACGCCGGACCGTATTGATAGTCCGATCAGTTAGTTCACTGGTCTGGTCGATCATCTCTTTCAGTCTTGCCGGTACCTCTCCTTTTAGCCAGCTAAGATCCAATTTAATCGCTGTCAACGACTGACCCAATTCGTCGTGGATTTCCCGGGCAATGCGGTGGCGTTCCTCCTCTTGGGTAACTTGTAGCTGTGAAGATAATACCTGTAACTGGGCATTTGAGATTTTCAGTTGTTTGCGGATGGCAAGATGCCGCTCCACTTTTTTCAGCACCGTGGGCAGAGTAGCCAAAAATTCAGGGTTTTTGACAATAAAATCGAAGGCTCCCAGTTGCATCATTGCCACGGCGATTTTAAGCTCTTCGATACTGGTCATCACGATAAATTCCATCAGACCATCCTGCTTATTAGTGCTGTTGATGACCTTTTCTGCGGTCATATCCACCAGCAGGTAATCGATCAGGATGATCGATTCGGGATGGTCTTCGATCCAGGCAATGGCTTCCTGTCCACTAGCAACGTATTCAATATGATAATCTTCACCGGACAATCGTTGCAGGATCAATCGTGCCATCCAGATGTCATCATCTACGATGAGAATCGAGGTTCGAGCAACTGTTTCAGAATTCATCGCAAGATTTTTAGATAGGAATTTCTATATAGAAAATATTACCCGTGGGTTTATTTGGCTTCACACCTACTTCAGCATTATGAGCTTCAGCAATCCGTTTTACAATTGCCAGCCCCAGCCCCCGACCACGACCCTTTTCTATTTGATATTTACGGGTAAATAAATTTCTATAATCTTCCTTTTGTATTGACTTCCCAAAATCCTTAACATTGATAACAATAATATCATCTTTTTTAAATACGTCGATTATCATCTTCTTACCAGCTTTTGCATATTTTATAACGTTACTAATGTAATTCCTGAAAACTTCTATTATGATTTGATTTGCATTGATCATAAGTACTTCTGGTAAATCAATTTGTATCGTTATACCTGATGATTTTAACCTGGGCGAGAATTCCTCAACTACCAGCTTAATTATTTTAACAAGGTCTATTTCTTTTCTTCTTTTACAATTTCGTCACCTATTGCGACTTGTGACAGAACTGTTACATGATCTATTACATCTAACAGTGTGTCACTACTCTCATGAATGCACTTCAATATTTCATTTTCAGGGTGGTTTTCACAAGCTACATTCAAACTCCACTTCGGTTAGATTGTCACTATAAGCTGTCACAGTAGATAAAATAATTAAACTATAAGAAATAATATTCGATACAGCACAGGTAATTGTAGTCAGAGAAATTCTCACTTTGATATTACGACTTCTGAGTAACAATGCAAACTGTGTAACCGGTATCTGGCTTTCTGATTGAATAATAATTGTCCGTACTATTAGTGCACAAAAATTACGCCATTAAGATTTCTCTGTTGTACCACTATGATCTTTACAGCGTATGCTTAATTTTAACTATTGGGAAATATAACGTGAAAATAACTTAAAGTGGATTAAATAATTAATTTCCTTTCAAATTCAACCGTTAGAGGGGAATGTGTTCTTTATCACATTTATTTATGAGATATGTATGTATCCAGATTGAATAACTATACCGTTTAATCAGGCTTACCCAATTAGCTGAAAATTTAATTAAGATACCATAATTATTTAATTCCCATTTCCTCCAGAAGATACTCAGCCCCAGCATATTGTTCCGTTACAAACATTACATAGCGGATATCTACAGAAATTGCGCGCTGGATATCAGGATTATATTGCCAGTCGCTCAATAGAGCCTCATAATTTCCGTCAAAAGCTATCCCCAGCAATTCACCTTTGGCATTTAACACCGGGCTGCCGCTATTGCCATTGGTAATATCACATTGGTGCGTAAATGCTACCGGAACATCATCCATTTCAGGATTAAACCACTGTCCATAGATTTTCTCTTCGCCCAGTTTGCGCAATTCTACCGGCATGTCAAAGGGTGGCTCTCCTGTATCTTTAGCAATTACCCCCGACAAGGTGGTAAATGGTTTGTAGTAAACCGCATCCCGGGGAGAATACCCGGCAACCGGACCATAGGTAAGCCGAACAGTACCATTGGCATTGGGATAGACATTAAATCCTTTGTAGGCGGACAGTACTGTCATGTATTTACGCCGTAATTCACCCAGTTCAGCCTTAAACCGTTCTTCTCGCACACGCCGGTCTTCATCTTCCTGATATAATTTTTGAAGCAATTGAATAATTGGATCATTCAGCGCTTCCAGTTCCTCCGAAGTCATAAAGAACATGCTTCTTACAAAATCAGGATCCTTCATTTTAGTTTCGCTATACAACTCCTCACTATATTGATCCAGGTTTTGATTCCTTAAGAATTCGAGTCCCGCTATCCTTTGGGTTGAATCTAATCTCAATACTACCATAAAGGCATGCTTTAGAAGCTCTTTATCAGCCGGTTCGAAAAAACTGAGATAGCGGTATTTAATTCTTGAAGATGTACGTTTAATTTCGGTTTCAGAAAACTCAGGATTACGGTCAGCTTCAGGTTTTTCCCGCTCCAACACTGTATAAAGAATCTTTTTAGCGGCCGCCGGAATAATACCAGCATCATAATCAAATAATGCTAAAGTCCTATCATGATCAAGAGTTTGTGATATATATTCAAATTGCTTTTGAATATCCGCGAATATATGAGCATATTTTTTTCTAAATTTTCGTTGGGATAGAATAAATTCCTGTAATTCCCTTTCCAATGCAATCTGCCCGGCCAAGAAATCAGCGGCTTTCATACCGGAGATAATACCCAATGTCTTTTTATGGTAATTTGACCGCCCTTTACGCATACCTGCTACTTTGATAGCAGCTTCCGGATATTGCGCAGCAGTTTCGTCAAGAATTCTGATTGTGTTTTCATATCTAACGATATTTCCGGGGTAAATTTCATTTAAATGATATTTAATCGCTGGTGAAGTCCGGTTGCGGTTTGTCCGTCCGGGATAACCAATGATAAAAGTGAAATCTCCATCGCGCAAATCGGTGCTGGCAATTTTCAGCCATTTCTCCGGTTTATAAGGAATATTATCAGGACTGTATTCGCCTCCTTTACCCGTAGGTGTCATATAGACGCGCAGGAAGGCAAAATCGCCGGTATGCCGCGGCCACATCCAGTTATCAATGTCAGCTCCGTAATTACCGATTGATAAAGGTGGCATGTATACAATCCGTAAATCATCAAACCGTTTATATTTATAAAGAATATATTGCTCCCCATTGTACATACTGGCAATCTTGACCTCAATATCGATATCCTCAGCTTCAATTGTATCTTCCAGGATTTTGATTGCGTATTTAATAAGACGATTGCGTTCGACCAAATCTTTAACATTACCAATCGATTCTAATATTTCTGTTGTGACATCACGAATCTCAAGGATAACCCGGACGTATGATCCCGGCGCTGGTAGTTCTTCTGCTTTAGACCGTGCCAGAAATCCATCGGTCAGATAATCTACACCCTGCACTGAAGCCCGCTGCACTCCGCCATAAGCAACATGATGATTGGTTAACAACAATCCTTCTGATGAGACAAATTCTGCAGTCGCCCCACCCAGATTTACAATTGCATCCAGCAAACAAGGTGTGTCCCGGTTGTAAATATCTTCAATACTTATCTCTAATCCTGCCTGTGGTAAATTAAGTGCCTGCAACTGCTCGATAAGCCACATTCCCTCATTGGCATAATTCATTTGGATAAGCATGAACAATGCGAAAAGTGTTTTTTTCATTTTTTTCTCCGGAAGTTTTTGGTCACAGCCAGTATTACAGGTATTGTGAAATTTAAGTACCTGGGATAGATAAAATTTATGGAAATATTTCTGACTGGAATTACTTCGACTTTTCGGGAGTAGGCAGGGCATTCTGCATAGGCCGGTAAATTCAGTTAGTTTGAATTTAAAACCGTTTTAATTGTTTCAGCAACTTCGCTAAGTCGAAATGGTTTATTCAGAAATCCCGTACCTGGGACCGTATTAGTTTTATTATAGAAACGTTTGCTGGCATAACCACTGATGAAGATAAATTTGATTTCAGAGTCCAGGGCTTTTACTTTTTGATATAATTCCTTACCATCCATTTTAGGCATAATTATATCCGAAATGATCAGGTCGATGTTATCCCGATTCTCTTGATAAACTTTCAAGGCTGACTTACCATCATAGGCACAGAGTACATCATAATCAAGTGTAGTCAGCATTTCTTCCAAGATTTGGATCAGATCAATTTCATCTTCAACAATTAGAATTGTACCAATACCGGTATATAGATCACTATCTATAAATCGCTTTTTTTCATTTATGGAATTTGTTTCAATAATTGGCAGCAATATTTCAAAAATAGTCCCTTCATGAACTTTACTGGTGCAATAAATGTAGCCATCATGCTGTTTAACTAATCCAAATGCCATTGAAAGACCCAATCCGGTCCCTTTCCCTATTTCCCTGGTGGTATAAAACGGTTCAAATATTCTGATCATATCATCTGGCATAATTCCATGACCGGTATCGCTTACTTTAACGGAAACATATTCGCCATATTTCAATTCCGGTTTAACTGCAATATCAGACTCATCAATAAATTGATTTCTAGTTTCAATGGATATAATACCTCCTTCCGGCATGGCATCTATCGCATTAAGGCATAAATTCATGATTATCTGATCAATGGCTGTTTTATCACCTTTAATATTTTTCAGATCTTGTGCCAGACTTCTTTTGATTTTGATATTTTCTTCAAGCGCTCTATCAAGCCCAAATTCCGACATTGACATGAAAATTGGGTACCTATTTAGATTTATTTGATTGCAT
>JABMQW010000078.1 GCA_013203115.1 Fidelibacterota bacterium | reverse complement strand
GCCGGAGTTGAAGGGGCACGAGCTCTTCGCGCGAGGGATTTTAAGTCGCTTGTGTCTTCCAATTCGACGACCCGGGCGACTTGAATAAACAATTGAGGCGTCGATCGGATTCGAACCGATGAATCGCGGTTTTGCAGACCGCTCCCTTAGACCGCTTGGGTACGACGCCAGTTGCGGAGAGGCAGGGATTCGAACCCTGGATAGACAGGATCACTGCCTATACCCACTTAGCAGGCGGGCGCCTTCAGCCAGCTCGGCCACCTCTCCAAACACAGTGTAAATGAACGAAATGATTGCAAATAACCATTTTGCGCTGGCAAAATTACCGCCGGTAAAATGCTTATACAATCCGAAAATTGATCAGGCTAATACAAACTGTTTCCCGCTCATTTGAACCACAGCATTTTTCAATTCTAATTGCAGTAAAAGCGATAACAACCGAGTAATATCAAGACCGGTAGCGCTGGCCAGATTATCAATATGCAGCGGATCATGGCTGAGCTGTTCAATTACTATCCGCTCTTCAATGGTTAACTCCAATTCCAAAGTTTGCTGCTGTTGCTCACGCGGCTGAAACAACCTGTTTTGAATTAACTCAGTAATTTTAGCCGGGGAAGTGACCGGCACAGCACCATGACTGATTAACCGCAGGCAGCCAACACTCTGTTTATCAGATATACGGCCAGGTACAGCAAATACATCGCGATTCTGATCGACCGCATTCAAGGCAGTTAATATGGCACCACTGCGATTGCCAGCCTCAACAACAACGGTAGCATGACTAAGTCCACTGATTATTCGATTGCGCTGCGGAAAATTGCCGGCATCAGGTTTTGTTCCCGGTGGAAATTCGGAGATAACCGTTCCTTTTTCTAAAATATCATCGGCCAGTTTTCGATTTTCGGCCGGATAGATTATGTCAATACCGCTGCCCAGAACTGCCAGCGTTCGCCCTTCCGATTTAACTGTCTCCCGGTGGACTACCGAATCAATACCCCGGGCCAATCCGCTAACTGTGGTCAAACCGTATGAAACCAGTTCACGGGTTATCATTTCCGCAGAAGTCCGGCCATATGCCGTGGTCGTACGACTGCCGACAATTGCGATGCAATCTTCCCGTTTATTTAACTCATTTCCAAGATAGTACAATACGGGTGGCGGATCATAAATCTTTTTTAATAATAAAGGATAATTAGGGTCCCACAAAGTAATAATGTCTGCATCAATCCGGTCCATTTTATCGAGAATTAAGCTGCCAAATTCATGATTATTATAAGCAATTATTTTCTCTGCTGATTTTAAATCAATCCCTTCTACCTGGCATAATGCCGATTTGGATTGATGAAAAATTAGGGTTGGATCTTTAAAATATGCTACCAGGCTGTTAACTTTTTGCGGTCCGATCCCATTGGCATTCAACAGGTTGATCAGAGGAATTAGTTGATCATTCTCCATTTAACATCTCAGTGATAGATTTAATTAATATGTTAATCCCAGCACCCGAAACGGCTGAAATATCACAATATTTTTCGGGGAAATCCTCCCATTGGGATAAACCCTGTCCGCCTGGAAACATATCAATCTTGGAGCGTACAACGAAATATTTTTTCAATGCCAGATCACGGTTAAATTGATTCAGCTCATTTTGTAAAGTATAAAATACCTGGACCGGGTTTTCCTCTTGGGATTCGATCATGAAAATTAATACCCTGGTCCGTTCGATATGCTTGAGAAACTGGTGCCCCAAACCTTTGCCTTTGCTGGCTCCTTCGATCAAACCGGGAATATCGGCAATGACAAATGAACCAAAATCACCATACTTGACGATTCCAATATGGGGCTGTAGGGTAGTAAAAGGGTATTCGGCAATTTTAGGTCGCGCGGCCGATAGCCGGGAAACCAGGGTTGATTTTCCAGCATTTGGTAAACCTACAAGCCCCACATCCGCCAGTACTTTTAATTCAATTTCAAATATTCCCTTTTCACCAGGTAAACCGGGCTGGGCATAGCGCGGTGTTTGGTGCGTGGATGATTTGAAATGTACATTACCGCGTCCACCTTTCCCACCTTTACAAGCAGTAAATTCCTGCCCTGCTTGGATCAGATCAGCAAGCACTTCGCCGGTTAGATCATTCTTAATCATCGTACCCTGCGGCACGGCAATTCGAATATCTTCTCCGTTGCGCCCGGTTTTCATGGCAGAGCGTCCGGCGGCACCTTTTTCAGCTTTATAAATGCGACGATAACGAATATCCTGCAGGGTATTCAAGTGGGGGTCAACATAAAATATAATATGCCCGCCACGCCCTCCATCGCCACCATCAGGTCCTCCTTTAGAAACATATTTTTCGCGACGGAAGCTCACGGCTCCGGGACCGCCATTACCAGCGATTAATTCAATTCGGGTAAAATCAATAAACATGATTGTAAAAATTTTGACATTATTCAGATTTTAACAAATATTGAATTACATCAGCAGGCTGTAATTCACTTGGAATCGGATTTTACGGTTTTCGCACCTGAATCTGTAGGTTTCTTATTTGCACTTTGCTTGGCTGAACTATCAGGCTTTTTAATATTACTTGGATTCTTATTATTCTTATAATCAGTGATATAAAACCCTGATCCTTTAAAAATTAATCCTGTTCCCCCACTAATGACTCTACGAACTGCGGAATTGCAGCGCGGGCAGGAACTCAACAGTTCATCAAACATGGATTGAAAATGCTCAAATTGATTTCCACAAACAGTGCAACGATAATCATAAGTAGGCATTAGCAGTTAAGACCTTTCAATTATTAATTGACTATGGATCACCACGGGTAAACTATGTACTGAACGCAGTGAATGTGCCATGGTACCATAAATTTACGCCCTGTAGGGCAACATCCCGATCCTGGGATGAATTTTGGAATTCATCTACGCCTAAATGACGTGGTATTCCTCTTGTCGGGAAAAACCAAATCAGGAATTTTGTTTTCGTCTGATTGCATCAAGTACCAAAGCTGGCACATAATCACTCACATCCCCATTCAATCTTACAATATCTTTGATAACAGTTGAATTCAGGTGAATATATTTTTCATCCGGGATCAGCAGGATGGTCGACACTTCCGGATTTAAATGATAATTCATCATTGCCATTTGAAATTCGTATTCGAAATCGCTCACATGGCGTAACCCGCGAATTAAAGCTATCGCCGATACCTCGTGTGCGAAATCTGCGATCAGGTTTTTAGTTGAAGTCACTTCAATGTTCGGTATGTCGATAGCGACTGCTTTGATTAAGTCCACCCTTTCTTCAGTGGTAAAAAATGATGTTTTGGCAGGATTAACCGCTACAACAAAAATTACCTCGTCAAATAATTTGGATGCACGTTTGGCAATATCCAGATGACCAAATGTCACCGGATCAAAAGTACCCGGATAAATTACTCTTTTCATTTCATACTCTCCCAAAAAGTTATTCGAGTATCCCCATATACTTTTTCACGACAAAAATCAGGTGGTAACTTATCACGGATCGAAGATTCCAAAAGGAACTTTCCACTTCTTCTAATATGCCTTCGACATAAATCAATCAATTTTTCTAAATCAACCTTTCCATAGGGAGGATCGGCAAAGATAAGGTCAAACTTACCAGCTTGCAGTAAAAAGGAAAAGACATCTCTTCTTTTTACAATAATGTCAGTTTGATCAAACTCAGCGCCATTAAATCGCAGTAGTTTCAGCAGTTGAAAATTATTTTCAATGAATGTAACCTCGCAGGCACCGCGGCTGGCAGCCTCAAATCCTAATATGCCGCTTCCGGCAAATAAATCCAGAACTTTGGAAGATTCCAGGTCACCCAAAATATCAAAAATACTTTTCCGTATACGGGAGGTTGTGGGACGGTAATAGTTACCTGAAAGTGTTTCGACCCGTTTACCCTTGTATTTGCCGGTAATGATCTCCATATTTTAGTTATCTTTTTGTACAAAGTTTGGATTAAAATAAGCACGTAAGTGTTGAATTGGGACTGCAACCAAATACTTTAATAACCATTGACCGTACTACCTACCCACTAGATATGACATAAACATTGATCTGATTAAGTATAGTCTAATTGTTTATCATAGGTAGTCAGAAAACATCTATTACATTTTCCAACTCGGTACGCCATCTTCGATATAGCCGTGATTAGCTCCACGAAAAGAAAACACCAGATACTGACGCTCTATTATTTCCTCTTTAATCGGACTGCTTACTTTGATCCCGTTTTCAATTGAAATTTCATATGATTCGTTTGTTAAAGGGCAGTAAAAAAATGAAGAGTCGGGCATATATGTATCATAATAAGTAATTATTTCTACTCGTTCTTCCAAGTTTTCGGCTATAATACCAACAAAGGAAGGATCTTCCATAATAGTAGCTAAATCTTTTTGAACCACGTAAGAAGTATCATAAGCATTTCGGCTTTCTGAGAAAGTAACAACAACATATTGAGTATATTCAATAAGCTCTTTACGTTTGCTTCGAAACCCAAAGGTCGTATCGTAGTTTGTATCCCAACCTTGGAGTATAGTAACATTCACAACTTGGCCATCAAGATATAGTACTTGTTCATTTAGAAAAGTTGAATCGGCTGTTAATGAATCGCGTATTGCATTCACTACATTCATGGCCCATAAGGCATCTTCAGAGAACTCATTCCTTAATTGATGATAAAAATCTTCGACTTCAAAGATATTTTCCATCCGAAAGTGACTCATTTCTTCGAAAGCTTTCTCTTCAGCCCAGATTGCCTGCGGCACATAGATTGTAACCAGCAAAAAAATCATTGCAAAAATAATGACAAACTCAAGACCGTCAGTTAATAAATGTTTGTTACGAGTCTTCATGATTCAAACCTTTGTTATCACAGGGTTACTAGTAATCGAAGTTGTTCCATCGTCTTTGGACCAATGCCTTTGACATTTTTCAGCTCATCAATGTTCTGGAAGTTACCAAAATCCTCGCGAAAACGTATAATCCTTTCTGCCGTAACAGGACCAATTTTTGGTAACGTCATTAATTCTTCTTTAGAGGCATTATTAATACTAATCAATTCATTGACCTGTCCGGAATTTCTTTCATCCGGGATAACCTCAGCTATTAAGGAATCAACATTGTTGATAGGAACTTCAGACATCTTTGAGAATTCTTCAATTTGGTTATTTACTGATTCAATTAATTCCTGATCAGAATAAAAATAGTGACGAATAATACCTACTAATGCGCCGACAGCAATAGCTCCCGACAGAAATTTAATAATTAATTTCTCCTGAGCTGTTAAAGAATTCATTATAATTTTACTCTCTGAAATTTAACCGTGCGCTCGCCACCAGACTGATCGAGTTCCTTTAGTAAAGATTTCTCATGAGCAGAGATGTGTAAGGGAGTTTCTAACTGGATTCTAACTAATTGATCACCTTTAAAAGAGCTGTTTAATTCCGGTAATCCTTTACGCCGCATGCGGAGGATGGTACCGGATTGAATGCCCGCTGGTATTTTCAAACTGGCACGACCATCCAGTGTCGGAACTTCAACCACAGTTCCTAAAGAAGCTTGTGTAAACGATATTAGGGCTTCAATAAAAACATCGTTTCCGTGCCGAACAAAATAGGGATGTTCCTTTTCTTCAAAGAAAACCAAAAGATCACCAGGCAATACACCCTTACCACCTTGATTTCCTTGACCTCTGAGAGTCATATAGTTTCCGGTGACCACACCGGCTGGTGCATTTATCTTAATCGATACTTTACTTGGGACAACACCTTCACCGCCACACGAATTACAACGTTGTTCAATCATCTCGCCAGTACCGCTACAAACCGGGCACACACGTACCACAACCGACTGTCCAAAAAGAGTACGGCTCATTTGCCGGACTTGGCCAGAACCACCGCAGTGACGACAACTAGTGGGATGTGTACCTGGTTTGGCACCGCTACCACCACAGGAAGAGCACTGCTCATAACGTTTGACTTTGACTGTTTTTTCAACTCCATTCTGAATCTCTGACAGGGTCAATGCCAGAGTAATACGCATATCTCGAGCTTTTTGTACTCTTTGCCGTTGGCGACCACCCCCAAACAAATCTTCAAAGCCACCAAAACCACCACCACCAAAGCCATCCATGAAGATACGTAATGCATCGGATAAGTCAATACCACCACCAAAGCCGGAAAAGCCAAATCCCCCTCCCCCTTGTTCACCCAATCCTACTCCGGCAGGGCCAAATTGATCATATTGCTGACGCTTTTGATCATCCTTTAACACCGCATATGCTTCGGCAGCTTCCTTAAAATTTTGCTCAGCCACAGTATCCCCCGGATTGCGATCCGGATGGTATTTCATGGCTATTTTTCGATATGATTTTTTTATCTCATCTTTGGAAGAATCTTTGCCGACACCTAATATTTCATATAAATCTTTCATTTTTTATTCACAACCACTTTTGCATGGCGTAGGACTTTTTCCTTATACATGTAGCCTTTTTCATGTTCCTGGAGAATCACGTGATCCTGCTTTTTCTGATCATTCATCACCAACATAGCATCATGTAGTTCTGAGTCTAAAACTTCACCTATTGAATTGAAAGCTTGCACTCCTCGTTCAGTTAAAACTTTATGGAATTTTGCAATTATCAATGCAATACCTTCCCGGGTAGCTTTATCAGTATTGGATGTGTTATCCGCCAATGCAGACACCATTCGCTCCAAATCATCAATTATAGGCAGGAAAGAACGGAATATATCTTCGCCTTCATATTCCATCAGTTTTAGTATTTCATTGCTCTTACGGCGGCGATAATTTTCAAATTCGGCTCTTAAACGTAAAAATTTGTCTTCCAATTTCTGGTATTGGTTTTTTAATTCTTCAACCTGTTTGGCATTTGTTTGCGGTTTTTTTCTTTTTGGGGTCGGCTCAGCAGTCTTCTGGGCACTTTTTTTTCTAGCTCTTTTCCTTGGTACCGACGAGCTCTTTGGATCAGCAGACATCAGTCATAATCTCCGTAAATTGTTCTAAAATCATTAAAATATTCTGATATGATATACGTGTTGGACCTAAAATAATCAATTGTCCCGATAAATCATTCGAATTAAATCGTGATGATATTAATGAGCAATGATCCAGATTGGTATCTTCAATCTCATTTCCGATAAATATATTATTCCTTTCATCACCTATTTGTTCATTTAAATATTCCATCATTCTTTGGGAATCAAGAGCGACAATAGTTTTTTGTAATATACTCAAATCTTGAAATTCCGGTTGTTCAAGTAATGGTATAAGTGCTGATTGATAAATGATGCTATTTTGGGTGTTACTGAAATGATGGATTGGATCATCAATTAAGATCTGCACAACTTCGTGCTCATAAATTTCAGTGTCCCTTAAGCGCTCGTTTATGGTTTGTTGGATTTCTTTTAAAGATAAATCCAATAACCGTTCTTTCAGGATTGCAGTAACAGATTCGAGAATTTTGTGACTCACTCTCACCTTTAAATTAAGAGTGATGGAACGTATGAGGCCGGACTTCATCGCTAACACCATCATAACCCGTTCAGCTGACAGTGCAACTAATTCAATATCTTTCAGAATACTTTCCTGGTAATGCCTAATCATTACCACACCGAACATGCGGCTGACCTGTGCCAGCATACTTGCAGCAGCCTGCATAAGCTCATCGACATTATCTGCTACTTGCACTAATGATTGCTCAATTGCACTACATTCATCTACATTAATTTTAGATTTGTCCAATAATTCATCGACAAAATATCGATAACCGGAGTCGGTTGGTATTCGGCCGGAAGATGTATGCGGATGCGTCAACAACCCTTTTTGCTCCAATTGTGCTAAAGTATTCCGGATAGTAGCCGGACTGAAAGTAAAATGATGGCATGTTTTTAAATATTTTGAACCGATCGGATGCATCGTTTCAATATAATCTTCAATCGTCGCCTTCAGAATCAGCCGTTCTCGTTCACTTAAAGAGATATTAATACTCTGAATCATAACATTAATTTTAGGCCGAGTAAAAAAAATTAGTCAAGAATAATAAATGGCTTGAGCAATAGTCATTTTAGCAACTTGGCAGTAGCCCGGCTGGCTCCGATCATACCAATAAGTACAGCTACTATTGTCAGCCATAACCCGATAAACAAATCACTGGAAATTCTAATCCTGTTAGTCATTGCAGCAATGAAATGATTTCCGGCGAAAATAGTCCCGTACAACGCTGCACTAGCGAGTAAAGCTCCAATCAACCCTTGCAATATGCCATCAATAATAAAAGGAATTTTAATAAATATATTGCTGGCTCCTACCAGTTTGAGCGCTTTTACCAGATCAGCCCGAATATAAAAAGTGAGTTTTATAGTATTGGAAATAATTGATATCGTCACCAGTAGAATTACAATTGCGACTCCGGTAAGAGTCTTGAATAATAGATCATAATACCGCTCTATCCGACTAATAAGACGTCCTTGAAAAGTAATCTCATCAACGCCATCAATCTTCTTAATCTCGGCGATAATCGGTGCGATATCAATTGCTGAACTCTGTGTTCGGCTAATATTAACTACGCAACTGGCTGGTAGCGGATTTGTTTCCAGCAAAGTTAGTATGTCTTCACCAAATTGCTGTTTAAAGATTCGAGCAGCATCAGCGCGGTTTATATTGGTGGCAGATCTAATTCCGGGGATTTTCTGTATCTCCTGAGTTAATTTTTGAGCTTTCGTATCCGAGATTTCCTGTTTGAAAAATACCTCAATCTTGTATTTTGACCGCAGATACACAATCAGTTTCTGCGAATTATCACCAATCGTAAATAATATTCCGATCAGGTACAGAGTCATAAAAACCGAAATTATTGATGTAATAGTAGTGATTTTAAAGCGCCAGAGATTCTTGAAACCTTCTCCGACTAGAAAAAGAAATTTATCCATTATCAGGCCCGTAATTTCCCTTCCTGAATCTGGATTATGCGATGACCGCGGTCACGAATCAGAGTATAATTATGCGATGCCATAAACACTGCCGTTCCTTCCCCGTTGATAGTATCCAATAGCTCCATCAGATCATATGCAGTAATGGGATCAAGATTACCGGTCGGTTCATCAGCTAAAATGATTTCGGGTCTTTTGACCAGAGCGCGGGCAATACAGGCGCGCTGCTGTTCCCCACCGGACAATTCATTAGGGTAATGACTTTCCTTTCCGTACAAGCCTACTTCATTTAGTATTTCAGCGACAGTTTCTTTTATCTCATTTCTTTTTATACCCATCACGTGTAACGGTAAAGCAACATTTGCAAACAAATTACGATCGGATAATAAATGGTATTCTTGAAAAATCATTCCGATATTTTGCCTTAACCTGGGAATATGACGATTTTTTATCCGGCTGGTATCGTAACCATTAATCAGGACTCTACCATTATCAGGAAACAAATCCATATAGATTAAACGCATTAGTGTAGTCTTCCCCGATCCGGTGGGACCGATGATATAAGTAAACTCATCCCGTTTAACAACTAAGTTAACATCGGTAACACCGACCCATTTTTTATATGAAAATGATACGTTTTCCAGGGCTATCATATTAGGGATGCGGATGAAAAGTTATTAATCATATTAATAATTGGCTGAAATTTACAACGAAAATGACTTACTGGTTAAACAACCATATCATTATAATAATATAACTGGAAAACAGTATTATCGCGGATAATCGAGGGATTGGTTGCTTCATCTTTGCGATTGGAAAAAGTATCACACCAAATGCCAGCATTATCGGCAATTCCAGGGTCAGGATGCCTGGCTCAACCGACATTGGTCTAATGACAGACACCAATCCAATCACAGATAAAATATTAAATATATTCGAACCAATAATATTGCCAATTGAAATACCACTTTCCTTATGAAAAGCTGCCACAACTGAAGTTGCCAACTCCGGTAGCGATGTACCTAAAGCAACGACAGTCATGCCAATTACCACTTCCGGGATTCCCAACAAAGTAGCCAATTCGACTGCTCCAGTGACAAATAAATCAGCCCCCCAGGTAAGAAATCCAACCCCAAATACAAGTAAAATAAGGCTTTTTGGAATTGATTCTGATTCACGATTGAGTTGTTCGAGATCAGCTGGGGGATGTTTTAGATGCATCCAGGTAAATGCTATAACTCCCGCAAACAAGATAATCCCTTCCCAACGGGCGATAATACCATTTGCACAAAATAATATAAAAACAATCGCTACTACAAAGTATATCCTAAGCTCTCTGGATATTGCTTTATAACTTACGGTTATCGGAAAAATCATTGAACTTAAACCCAACACTAAGCCGACATTGGCAATATTGGATCCAATTATATTCCCAAGCGCAATTGACTCCTTTTCATTTAAAGCAGCCACAAGACTGACCATTAATTCCGGAAGCGATGTACCAAAGGCAACGACCGTTAATCCAATAACAAGGGGCGTGACTCCCAACCGGCCTGCCAAATTGCTCCCACCACGGACCATCCAATTAGCTCCACAATACAGTAAACCGCCCCCACAAATCAGTAAGAAAATACTAATCAGCATCAAGTATAAAGATTTTGTTCGTTAATAAACTCCCAAACCGGCTGCGTAACCATGTAGCGGATGGTTTTATTCTGCCGCCAGCGCTGTCGGATTACTGTCGAAGATATTTCAAATCGTGGTACATTGGCGAAACGGACACTATCCAATAACCAGGAAGGTATAGCACTGGGTCGGAATCCAGGTCTGATTGCAACTATCACCTGGCATTCTTTTACTAACCGGCGAGGGTCTTTCCAGTTAATAATATCCGCAAGTGTATCACTTCCGATCAGGAAATATAAATCATCTGTTTCCAGATTATACTGACTCCTGATTTCTTTTACCGTATCTATTGAATAGGAAATTCCTTTACGACGAATTTCCACGTGAGAAATAATAAAATTCGGATTTTCAACCACTGCTAACTCCAGCATTTTCAAGCGTAATTCAATACTCGATAGTTTTCCATATTCCTTATGAGGAGGTTGATAAGCAGGTATAAAAACTATTTTATTAAACTGTTCTGCTTCAAAGATTGTCTGGGCAATTAACAGGTGGCCGATATGCGGTGGATCGAAAGTACCTCCAAAAACGCAAAGTTTCATTTGGCACGTTTTTGTATAGTTTTTTTAGTATCCGCAATATAATTCTCAGCTTTTTTTCTAATCGTTTCTGATTTGAATACCGAAAATTCTTCTTCTAAATACGTTTGGGCTGATTCTACATCATTATTAATGCAAAAAGAATGGACAATTTCCAAATGTGCCAATTCATTATAATTAGTATCATAATAGTTATTAACGACTTCCTGGAAAGCCATTCGGGCTGGTTCCGGTTCGTCCATTTTCAGGTAAAGAATACCTGTCTCATAGGCTTTACGTCCCAGTTTTTCACGTAATTGCCGATTCATCGCTAAGGCATCTGCCCTAAATTCCGAATCTGGAAAGTCATCTAAAAATTCCTGGATCTCATCGATTGCTTTTAACGTATAGGTCTGATCGTGATAATAAACAGGCGATTCAGCTTGATAACACTCGCAAATCCGATAACGGGCACGTTCCATAAAGGTAGTAAAAGGCATTCGCCGAATCATACGTTCATATTCTGAAATAGCCAGTAGATACTCCTTATTGAGATAATAAGCTTCCGACAGATAAAAAGCGGCAGTATCGCCCCATTCTGTATGAGCTCCGCTTATCACAGCCTGATTTAATTCCTCCTGGGCACGCAAATAGCGTTTTTTCTTCAGCAGTTTAAGCCCTTTTTCATAATTATCTTTTCCATCAAAATTACCGATATCCGGTTTATTAGAGGCACATTGAAAAGAAAACATAGCCACCGAGAGAATTAATAATGCTGCAATAACCTGTTTAATTATTACCTTAATTAAAGTTTTTTTCATCAATTTTCCACGAATTTCAATATTTTTCAGTGTCAGGAATATTTTTTAGAATCGCATTGAAAAAGCCAAACCACCCACACCGTAACGAGCATTACGGTCGTAGATTAATCCCACCGATGTGTCAGTGTTTCTTTTTCGGGCCTGCGACTGAGATGAATACACGGCTTCTATTGCACTGATTACATGGTTGAACATCACGGCCGTTACGGCATATCCGGCAATTTTCAGTAAATCATTATTTTCAAGACGCATATCCAGATATTTATCCTTATTAACAGTCATGATAATATTTTCGGTGCTGTCACCGACATCTTTCTCAACCGTATACCAATTTCCTTCAGAATCATCAGGATCATCAAAAGGATCATCCCAGCCCCCAACAAATTGGTTATACTTGCCGATATTTTCATAATAATCGCGATCATGCGCCCAATCAATTTCATTAAAATTATATACCGACTGAAGGTAAACAATTGTATCTGAACTCCAATATTGATCATTAATAATAAGCGTGAGGTGATGAGTACCGCGAATAACACTCTCCCAATCATCACCAAATATTAATTGGGAATTACTGTACCAACGCTCCAGATCCCAGTGCAGATCCGCAAATTCCTCATACTCCAATCGTTTATCTTCCGCTTTATTGGTGAATGACCACCAGCCCACTATTCCAGCAACTTCGACGCCTGCGAAGATGGCCGTTTTCCACCAGGGTGATTTATTGTAAACTTGTCCTAATCCCGGAACAATCAAAGACATCAACATGGGTCGGGCGGGAAACACAATTTCTTCAGTAACAGCAGCTGAGTCTGTTTCTAATGCTGCCAGGGCACTGCTTAACCCGGCATTAATTCTAACCAGTTGATTGGTCAAAGGTGAATGCAGGCGCGCATCATAGTGAAATAAGCCGTCGGCCATTAAATTGCTGACAGAGAAAAGTATAACCAGAATCATGATCTTTTTAAAATCCGAATAAAATGCTGGCATAAAAGCGTGGCTCCTTTCCATAATGATAATTATTTCCCTGGATAGTCCGTACGAATTTATCCAATCCATAGTGAACTTCTAAACCAATTGCGGTGGGATAATTATAGAACGAAAATCCGTTGAAACGCAATTCCAAACCCACCGATCGCTTAGGATCGATATTGCCCAAAGGCGTACTCCAGGCATCACCGGCCTGGGCGACAAATCCGATTGTACTGTTACTTAGACTAAACCAGCCAATCGGATAATTCTTAAGATACAGCAATGGTATGCGAATGACCAGCTCGCCCGTCAGTACCCGGTTTCCCTCAATACTGTAAAATGGATATCCTTGCAAGCCTGGAAGTCCTCCGCCAAAAAAATTGAAGAATGAATCGGCCTCGGTATTTGAAAGCCACCCGGCCAAAGCCTCAAATGATAATGTCCAACGACGCGTGTATGGTATCTCCAAATGATAGTCTGTATCGAATTCGACTCGCACTAAATCATTATTATTGAATTCCTCAACCAGAGTCCCGGCATCGGAGAGATCCAAATTATTAAGAAATTTATTTTTCTCAAGGGTAACATTGAGATTATAGGCAAAACCCTTTGAAGGATTAATATTACTGTCCGCGCGCCGTTTCAGCAGGTCCCCACTCCAATTAAAACCAAGATAACTACCGCGATAATAATCATACGCAACGCCAACTTCCAATCCCTCCGATAGAACTTCCTGCTTCACATAGGCACGATATCTCTGCCAGGTTAGAAAAATATCAACTGCATTAAAACCAAGTAGCGGGAATTTTACTCCCCCTCTGAATTGAATTAGACGAAATCGTAAATTATCATTTATTGGATAGACCGAATAATAATTTTGTTCATGTTTATTACGTGTTAAGTAAATGATTTCAGTATAGATGGTGGGATATAACCGGCTGAATTCAAACAGCAGGAATAAATCGAGATCCGCTGATTTATTAATTGAAGCCTGTCCGAAGAGTGATAAACGTTCAATAACTTCGGAAGAATAAAAATAGATGCCCGGCTTCAACGTACCGTATTCCAACATCAATTTGGGAAGAATGAACATGGTTGTAAAATTATCTTCGTACGGGACGGCTTCGGTTTCATCCATTTCCAAAATTGGATCAGTCAAATCGGCATTGCGACGATAAAACTCCGGATCATAGCCCACAACGAACTGATCTATCAGAGCAACTGAATCTAATATGGCTATCTTATAACCCAGTTCATCATAAAGGGAATACACAATCTTTCCCGCGGATGAAATATCAGGCATAAAAGCACCGCCCAACACATTAGTAAGATACCCCTGACGATTATTATCCGGATCAATATAATACAAATTGTAAATCCCACTTCTATCATCGGCATAAATAATTTCGCCGGAACGTGAAATAGTCATATCCCGCTCATCCCACTGAGCATTATTAATGAAATTCCCCAAGGTTGTATCTGCCAGATTCAAATATCCCAGATCGCGGAAGTGATTCACAGAGTAATCATATAATAAGCGGTGTGATGCTGCATCGTAATGCAGGCTATAAACCGACCGCCGGTCATGAAAATCGGTCATTTGCTCGACCGAGCGATCTTTCAAATTCATATAGAAGATATTTTGCGTACCATCATATGAAGAAATATAAGCGATAGCGCTGTCGCCGGAAATAAATACCGGAGAATAGGCCCGGGTATCCTTCGTCAACCGTGTTTCCTGCTCGGTTTTCAGATCGTATTCATAGATATCAAAATAACTGGAGCCATAACGGTTCGGCAATTCTCCCCGTTTATTATAGTATATCACCTCACCGCTACTATGCCAGGATGCAGCATGTCTGACCCTATTGCTAATCTTCTTTTCCGAACCGCTATCCAGATTATAGACATACAAACTGGTTTGGGACATGTAATCGTTGCCCTGATTAGAAATGTAGGCAAATTTATCACCGGCCGGGTTCCACACCGGAAAAATATTAGCACTTCCTGCGGAGCAGATTACCCGACCCTCAATTTTTTTCTCCTGCACCGACTCGGTCAGAATATGATAACGTTTTTCAACGACAGTTTTAAAATCATTATACAGTGTATCGGCTGAAACATCAAGGATATTGGAAATGGCCTTATTGATCGAAAACTGCAGCGGACGACTCAGCTCCTGCATTAGTTCACGCAGTTTATCATGGCCGTAAGTAGCTGCTATATATTTCGTCAAGGCATAGCCGGAATTATAGATAGATTCGTTACCTACTCCCTTTTTACCAAAAGTATTCATCTCAGTCAGGCTGAGCATTTTAGCATTTAAAACCTGGTCACGCAGGATCATATCGCGATGGGAGTCCCACAAATCCCAATCAGCACCTTCATACATAAATTGCGCTGTCCCTTCTGCCAGCCAGGGTGGTACAACCGTTCCAGGGATAGGATAACTTATAATTCGATTAGGGTAACCGTAAAGCACATCCTTTCGCTTTTCCTTTTCATAACCCATAAACTGTAGATAGGCTGCCGGCATTTTCAGTCCGGCTTTCATAGCGGCCTGGAGCGATACAATATGAGTAAACTCGTGGGTAATGACATTTTGCAGCCAGCGATGACTACCACGCAATATAAAATCCAATGGTGTCGCCCAGATATAGATTTTATTATCATAATAAAAGGCCATACCGTTAGAAAAATCGTCCGTATCCAGAAATACCAGATCGGTTTTTTCTTTTGGTTCGTGGTTATACAAACCGGTCACATGGGGATAGATTCTCTCCGCGACGATAGCTCCTTCACGGGCCGTACCTTCAGTGGCCTGGTAAAAATGAATCTGGAAATGTTCTGTTTCCAACGTCTGCCATTCAAGTTCGGGGTGGTTATAATCCAACTGACCGTATAACTGACACCCGATAAAAATAAGCAATATAATATAGTTAAAAAAAGGAACCCGCATTAATGAATTATACCGATTTTCAGTATTTCGGATTCAATTTCATTGCCTTTGCGCGCTTCCAGATATCCAAAGTAAACACCAGACTCTACGTTAGTTACATCCCAGGATATTTCATTCACCTCATGGGGGACAAGATCAGAAAGGTGAAAGTCAATAATATGCAAACCGGCCAGATCATAGATTTTAATTATTATTTCCTCGGCCGATTCCACAAAAACACGCAACTTGACATAATTAGCACGTGAAGGATTGGGATAGGCATAGGTACCCGCAGGATTAAATAATCGTGACGAAAGTGCTTGAGCCTGGGTTGCCAGATGGATTTTTCGGTCATTCAGTGTATTTCCATTCTGCCGATTCCATTCGTTACCATCAGTAACCGTCAATGAATCGAATGACCAGATTGTTGACTCGGTAATGATTGATGAACGACCACGAAAATCAGTGACCATTTGCAAAGTGTTATCAATTGAATTAGCCAAGCGGTAGATTATTTGACCGCGCCAATCAATAACAAGAATTTCACCATTTGAATTCAAGACTATTAATTCCGGATGTATATCGCCAACTAAATTGCGCGCCAGAATAAATTCATGGGCATTCGCTGCGACCGGGAAACCCGCTTCTAGGGTCAGATTAGTATTGTAGCAAGCAACGCTCCCATCATCAGCAACTAACAAAATTTCCGCCCTTCCATCCAGATCCAGATCGATAACGGAAATATTTTTTAACCCCGGCTGCGATAATTGCGCTACAATTGAACCATTTTCATCAAGTACTGTTAATCCACCGTTTTCATCGTAATAGACACCGTTCGGTAAATTGCCGTTTTCAGCATTATAACCAATTTCCGTGTATAGGCTTGGCGAAGGATTTACCTCCACCATTGTCTCAGTTGAATCAGCCGTATAAATCTGTTCGCCAAAATGAATGCGAACTGAATTTGCGGATTCATTACCTTCGATCCGGTCAAAACCGGCCAGCACAATTATCTGCGACCAGCTTCTAATAAATTGCTTGTCAAAGGACTGAAATTGAAAAGATTGCACCTTGATTAAATCGCCAATGTCGCTGACGAGTATCAGATTTGGCAATGCGGCATCATAATTAGTTACAACCACTTCAAAATCATTGGATTTCAAGGGCCAGAAGTTGGTTTTCTGCACGGTGTCGATTGGAGACCACCATAATGAATCTCCACCACCGATTATCTCCACAATTCCGTCTCCGGTGAAATCCGCCAGCAATTGAATATGCAGGGTTGTATCCGGAAAATCATCAGCTATTAAGATATTATCGACACGAAATATCATCGTATCACCTGGTAGCCCAATATCGTTGATACTAATATAGGTTGCTGCACCATTGTTGGACCTGGTATCGGGATAAGTATAGGGACCAAACACAAGCGGCTGGCCGGACCGTTCAGGATAAAGACGCTCATATTCCGGATTTCCCTGATACCACATGTCCACAAATAATCCCGAGGAGGGATCGATAAATAAAAATATAGATGCAAAGCCTAAATCCTGAGCCCCGTCCGCTTCTTCCAGATCAACACCTTTAAGATCAGGATCGGCATTAATGGCATAATCGGCCCGCTTGCTCCTGATTATTTGTTCATCGATGTGCCAGATTAATAAACCGGAGGCCGGCAAACCGAGATCGTAATCGGGTACGGATATAATCACACCGGTCGAATCATCAATGACAACATCAACCGAATCGATTAATATTTCCACCAGCGGTGGATCGTGCGCATCATCGGGATGGATTTGTTTTTCCTCGTTATATAATTTCCTGCGCAGGGAATCAATACTAACATTGCCGTGAATCCAGTTGGTACGATTTTCAATCAGGAAATACTCATCCTGATTTATTATCACCTTTAAAATATTATTGTAACTTCGTGCCGGTAAGGCAACCGTAGAATCGGAGTTAATAGTAATCGGCTCCTCCCAACCGGCTAAGACACGCGTCCAGGCATCCGGTGGCGCCGGTATTAACCCCCGTCCATTATTTGATCCCTGATCCATCAAACCAAAAACACCAATACCACTTTTTCCGGTTTCAATATTCCATAATGGTGGCAATCCGGTGGCAAAGCCCAGCATTAAAGCAAATGTGCCGGTCAATCCATATTGATAATCGCAGGGTTCCGCGGCACCATAAAATATATCTTCCGCGTCCTCGTATAAAAGATGATTCTGTGTCTCAGGTAAAATAATCCCCTTCTCAATTATACAATCCCCGACAACAATACCTTCACTCCCGATATGCGTATATACCATGGCCGGATCAATATAGGTGGACGGAATATCCTCCGGTGTGGGATCAATATAGGGTAACGAAAAATCCTGCCCGATTCCGGCATGGAAGACAACAATCAGGTCAAAAGCGGAGAAATCAATAGAATCAGTTTCAAAGGCTTTAGATACGGCATCTCGCAGCAATTCCGTTAGTCGTCGTTCATGATTATCTTCCTCACCATAACGATGATAATATGACATCGAATTGGATAATTGATAACTGGCATTGATCCCTTTGGGAAAAATGATTGAATTGATCATATCCAAACCGAAATGGCTGTAGGATACCTGCCGGTAGTAATTATTGATGGCTGTTAGTTGGGCTTGGAAATAGAGCGAGTCATGCGGTGGCGGATCGATTGTATAATTACCGCATGTATCGTATTCGGCAGCAATCAGGAATTGGCCATTACCGGTTGTTCCGGAGTGCTGATCAGGATGAAATGAAACCCGGAGTGCGGCAATTTTCAGGTCGCCGGTAACTTGTCCCTGCAGCAGACACACTACTGACGCTAATAACAGGAACATAATCCTGCTTTTCATAAATTCAATTGCTGAAGTTAATGATTAAAGATTATGGAATTAAAATTCCATGTTCATCGAGAAACGCATCGTGTTGGATAAGGCGTCCTCCGGCTTACCGGCAATATAGCCGAAATCAAAGCCGTAACCGGCAAACCTTAAACCGAATCCAAGTGTAAAGTTTCCGATTTTACCGGTTTTGTCATAATAATAACCAAATCTTAAAGCAAAATTATTGGCATACCAGTATTCGACTCCAATATTATGAACCAGTTTGTCAAACTCGTTCATTATTGTCCGCTCATCACCGGTACCGACTTCTATCTGGCCGTATTGATTATATATACCATACCCATCATCCCCATAAGCAATTCCCTCGGGTGTCGGTTTTAGTTCAGTTGCCGGATCAACAATTCCGTCTCCATCTTTGTCTTCAGTCCATTCCCAGCCACCGATTTTACCATCAGAATCCGGACCAGACGGGGCAATGTCTACATCACCCCCCAATAGCCAATCATCTACCCAAGAAGTAAAAATAGCCAGGTAAATCGGATCGGTGTGAGCGGTTTCCCGCTGTCCATTCCGGTTATATTCCGAATCCTTCGAAGAATGTCCATCCTTATCATATCTTCCGACAAACCCATCTCCATCCCAATCCATGTCCGGGTAGGAAGCCACCAGCATTTTATCCACATCATAAACCAGGCTCAGACGATTATATGGTGAATCGACCAGACGATACTGAAACCCAATAGTAAAGTTGGTTGGTTGGGGATCGGCCTGAGCAACATCAATGAAAGCGACTTTTGGCCCAATATTAGTAACAGTTATTCCAAGATCCAAACGGGGTGTAAACAAACCCTTACGCATATAACCTATATCAAATCCAATATCGGTTGAAGTACCTTTTCCTCTTTCACTGCCGGTCCCTATTTCCGCTAAGTGCTGATAGGAAATCTTAGCATTGAGTCCCAGGGATGAGTTCGAGGAAAGCAGTGAACTGTAGCTAACTGCAAAGGCTAACATATAGGTAGTAAAAGTACCGAGATCCTCCGCCAGTTCGCCGGTGCGGTTCTGTTCACCCAAATTCAAATAAATAATATGGCCACCCAGTGTACCAAGATAGGGAATGTGTTTGCGATAGGCTATGAATTCATAATAAAGGTCATCAGCCAGGTTTGGTAACCAGTTAACGTGCATCAAGGCTAACTCTGATCCTTTCAGAAAACCGAGTCCGGCCGGATTCCAGTAACTGGCATAGGCGTCATTGGCCACGGCAACCTGAGCCTCACCCATACCCCCTGCTCTGGCTCCTGGTGAGATTAAAAGAAATATGGCTCCGGCTTCACTTTGCGCTGCTACTGTGGACAGTACAAAAATAATTGCTGACAAGAACAACATGAACGTTTTATTCTTCAAGGTTTGACCTCCGAATTTGCGACATACCTACATAGGTAATCACGAAATATTGACTACTATTATTCAATTACTGTTAACGTTGTTCTATTAGCACCTCTAAATAAAGACGTAGAAGTTATTTTGAGCTTTTCTTACCAGTCAAGATATGTTTTCTAATTACTTTTGTTCCCAGCATATAAAGTAACACAAATCAAACCGTACTTTAGTGCAGTAATCCCAGCGAAAGAATCGGTAAATAGGTAATCGCAATAACCACCGCTAACCTTACCAGAAAAAAGGGCAATGTTGCTTTATAAATCACTGGCATTGGTTCATTAAATCTATATGCTGATAAAAATAAATTCATTCCAACAGGTGGTGTTAAAAAACCTAATTCCAGGTTGGCGATGAATATAATTCCGAGGTGAACCGGATCGATACCGAAATAAAGACCCAGGGGAGCAATTAATGGTACAACCACAATAATTGCCGAGAAAATATCCATCAGACATCCCACCAACAGCAGAAATATATTAAGCATTATTAAAAATACATATTTTGACGATACGACCGCCTGTACCCATTCCATTAATAGCATTGGAATTTGCGCATCCACCAGATAGCTGGTAAAGCCCATAGCAACACCCAAGATGATCAATACTCCACCGATTAGAGTCGAACAATTAATAATTATCTTTGGTATCTGCTTGAATTTTAAATCTCTGTAAATAAACACTTCGACAAATAAGACATATACTGTCGTCATCGCCGCCGTTTCTACAAGTGTCGTGAAACCACCAAATATTCCAAAAAGAACACCAATAGGTATGATAGCTTCCCATTTTGTAGCCCACAACACTGTCAGAACTTTTTTTATTTCAAACGGCCGGCGCTTAATATGATCGATTTTTCCCTGCCGGATAGCCCATAAAGCAATGGCCGTAACCAGTAGAATGCCGGGGATTAAGCCGGCAATAAAAATACTTTTTACTGAAACACCTGCAGTAACTCCATAGATTATCGCCGGAAGACTTGGTGGAAATAATAACCCCAATGATCCCGAGACTGTAACCAGCCCGATGGCAAATACTTTTGAGTATCCTTCCTGAATTAATAATGGTGCCAATATTGCACCTAAGGCCAGGATTGTAACACCCGATCCTCCGGTCAAAGTTGTAAAAAAGCCACATAAAATCACTACCATTACAGGTGTACCACCGGGAATCCATCCAAAACAGGCTCTAAAGAGCTTAAGCATTCGTTTGGAGGCTCCCCCTTCTGCCAGTAGATATCCTGCCAGTGTAAATAATGGAATGGTTGGTAAAGTAGGAGAAACAACAATGCGATAGGTTTCCGCAGGAATTGCAGAAACAGGAACATAGGAGCTCCAGAATAACAGAACCGCTGCTCCACCAAGACCAACAAATATTGGTGCACCATAGATCAAAGCTGTAATTATTAATGTTAATCCGGCAATGATAACCAACACATTATCCTGGAAATAACCCGTCATCCCCAGCGCGATTAATAAAATAGGAACCATCACCATTGTCGCACGCAACAACCTATCTTTGTAACTGCTTATATAAATCTGCAATGCGATCAAACCAAAACCAAGCGGCATGATTGCCTGACCGAGCCAGATCGGAATACCCGGTGCTAAATTACGTGGAAATTGAAATTCAATTTGGACAAGCTTCCAACTACCCCAAGTAAGTGCCAAGACCACCATGAAGGAAATGGTTTTCGCCAACCAGCGACCTAGCTTGATCTTTTTTTCCTTCTTAAAAAGTGGTTGAGTTGTTAAGGATAATAATTTATTTTGACGGGTTGCCAAAACGGCGCCAATAAATCCGATCCATAATGTTAAATGCTGAACTATAATTGCCGAGGATGGGATTCCTGGCAACTGTACAGCACGTAAAAAAGTCTCGAAGGCTGGCAAAAAAGTGATCGTAAAAAATACTAATAATGCCAGGGTATCTTCACCCCAACGCAATCGATCAGCAAAATGCAGATGTATTTTTTTTGGGGCGACCATCCGAACAGAGATTACTGCGCAGACTCAGCTTCCAATGAATCTTTAAGCGCTTTCAAATTTATCACACGGTCAAAAATTTCAGTTGGTATTAAACTTCCGCGTATATCAGGATAGAAGGAACGTGTTAACTCTATCCAGGCTTGCTTTTCACTGACACTAGGATGATATATCTCTAAACCGTATTCCCGCATGGTTTCAATCGCTTTACCATCAATTTCACGATTTACCTTTTGCTGCTTAAGTCCAATTTCTTCAGCAATTGTCATCATAGCTTCGCGGTATTCGGGTTTTATTTTTTCCCACACCGATCGATATATTACAGTACCACCCGTTACCAGCCCCCATTTCATGTCCAACATATGGTTTGCCGGTCCAAAATACTGATTGGCCAGGGTAATTATCGGTGGAGTAGCTATAGCATCGATTAATCCGGTTTGCAACCCAGATAATACATCCAGGTAAGCCAATTGCGCCGATTTATATCCGGCATTTCGCCATAATTCCGGAGTCTCATAATCACCGGCCCAAGTAAATATTCGCATACCTTTCAGGTCATTTGGAGTTCGCAATGGTTCCCTGGTAAACCAATAAGCCCAACCAACATCACCCCAGTTGAGGATAACAAATCCATTCTCGTAAAAATCCTTTTCAAGTTCAGGAGTAATACGATCTCTTACCCAATCCACATCATCAAAATCTTCAAATAACAGCGGTATTAAAAATCCATAAACATCAGTTGAAATAACAGATAATCCCTCGGTGCTAACAGCGGCAGCATGAATTTGGCCAATCCGAATTTTTCGTATCATATCCCTTTCATCACCAACCACACCATTCGGATAAATTCTTAAAATTATTTCTCCAGCGGTGGCTGCAGTCCAGCGTTGTCCCATTTCTACCATCAATGAATGCATATCGGAACCTTGCGGGGCCAGAGTTGCCAGTTTGATTATTGTTTTCTTAGCCGGCAGTAAAACGGATAAAATAAGTATCAATAAGGGTCGAATTTTCTTCATGTTATTGCTCAATAGTAAAAAAGTTCATCAATCCGTTGAAGCAGCCAATTGGCCCGGTCTTGTGCAAGAATATTAGAGAGTCTTTTCTGAGGAACCGCATCTACATCCACATCCAGAGCATAATTAATATAAGTAGTAAATTCCTCACGGTTTTGATTTCTAACTGAAAATGCTTCAGCATATGAAACATATAAAGAGCAATCCATTCCCCCCGACAATTCCAATGCTTTTTGATAATAACCACGAGCAATATCCACTGATTGGGCGCTGGCATCCGGGCGGCTTAATTCATACTTCATCATTGCGCTGTAGAGTGCTCCATCATTCCAATTAGGGTTCAATTCGAAGGCTTTTTCAAAAAGATAGCCAACCTTGGGAAGATCAATTAACAAAATTGGGTCACCCTGACTGGTGGTAACAGCTCCTGCTATGGAAGCGGCTGTCCAATAAATTGCCGAAATATCTTTCACCGAGAGCACATTAACTGCCATTGCAGGATCTTTTTCAAATTGTTTAATAAAACCAGCATGATTTGCTTCAAGGGCACGTAGACCGTAATCGCGACTGCGCTCAAATAATTTTCGGGCACGTTTAAAAATCGGTCGGCTTAAGCTGACATTTTTTACAGCCATTCGTTCGGCATCTTCAAGGATAAAGGCATAACTGTAAAGAGCGAACCCGGACGCCGCGGCAGTTAGTAAATCAGGATTATCCGGGGACTGCTGAACCAGCATCTCGATTGTTTTTAAATTGAAGGGAAAAGCCTCACGGACGAGTTGAGGATCGTTTTCTGATAAATATACGTCTGTGGCAGATCCCATGGATCTACTTAAGCGGTCAATAATATAATGCTTAGGTGAACAACCAATGAATAAAAACAATTGACAAATCAGCAAAAAGACGATTAATGGTCGTGACGATACTATATCACTCAATCGGTTAAATGATTTCAGTGCATAGATATTAAAATACAAAGATCGCTTCAGTGAATTTCCTTATATAGCGGATATAATCGACATAATTCTTTCACTTCCCGTCGAACTCCAACAATGATAGCCTCGTCATCGTGGTTTGAAATCACTTTATCGATTAATTTACAAATTTGACGAATATCATCCGTACCCATACCGCGTGACGTAACGGCCGGCGTTCCGACTCTTATTCCACTGGTAATAAACGGGCTGCGAGTATCAAATGGAACCATATTTTTATTAACGGTTATTCCCGCCCGCTCCAATGCATTCTCGGCCTTTTTACCAGAAATACCTTTGTTCGATAAATCAATCAAAACCAAATGCGTGTCAGTACCGCCGGAGATCAACTGGTAATCCTGTGTTAAGAATTCATCTGCCATAGCTTTGGCATTATCCACAATATGTCTAGTGTATAATTTGAATTCCGGGTTTAAAGCTTCTCCAAATGCCACAGCCTTAGCCGCGATTATATGCATCAATGGACCACCTTGAATTCCGGGCATTACCATGGAATCTAATAATTCGGAAATCATTTTAACGCGACCGGATTTTGGCGCCACTTTCCCCCAGGGATTTTCGCTGTCTTTTCCCATCATGATCATTCCGCCTCGTGGCCCGCGTAGCGTTTTATGGGTAGTGGTAGTAACCACATCGCAGAATCCCATGGGAGAAGGATGTATACCCGTTGCGACTAACCCGGCGGGATGCGCGATATCAGCCATCAGATAAGCTCCAACCGAATCTGCAACTTCACGGAATTGCTCAAATTCAATAAAACGGGGATAGGCCGATCCACCACAGATTATTAGCTTTGGCTTATGCTCACGAGCAAGCTGAAATACTTCATCAAAATCGACTCGACCGGTTTCTTTAGTGACATGATAAGAAATTACATTGAACAATCGTCCGGAGAAGTTTACCGGGCTGCCATGCGTCAGATGCCCCCCATGTGATAAATCAAGACCCATGATAGTATCACCAACATCCACAAAGGTGAGCAAAGCAGCCATATTGGCCTGTGAGCCCGAATGCGGCTGGACGTTAGTATATTCGGCATTAAATAATTCTTTGGCTCTGTTACGCGCTAAATTTTCCGCTTCATCAACATGTTCACAACCCCCGTAATACCGTTTACCCGGGTACCCTTCGGCATATTTATTGGTCATAACTCCGCCCGCCATCTCCAACACCGGATAACTCACAAAATTTTCCGAAGCTATCAGCTCGAGCGTATCATCCTCACGAGTTATTTCCCGCTCCAAGATGGCATACATGTCGGGATCATGCTCTTTCAAATGTAAATATGCAGTTGTATCTTTCATCTACACCCCCATGTCAACAAGTTGCTACCAGGATCGGTCTTTCATCAGTTTTTCTTCAATCCAATTATAACATTCACTACCAGGCATCACAAAACCTTTGTTTTGCTGCTCCGGGGTGAGCATAAACCATTCCTGTTTCCTAAATAATACATCTTTGCCATTTTCTTCTAACCAACGTTTATTACCGTTAAATTTCCTTGAACCAAGCTCATCAGCTTTCCCAAAATGGAGTAAGGCTAACGAAGCGACTATCCGGTCGTCGTTGGTGATTGAAGAAGTTCGACAATTAGAAAACACTTTGTAGTATACATTCCCTTTCTGCCCATGAGCATTACCATTATTCTGATCAATAGAAATTGCTTTATTAGCCCAGCGGATGGCTTTCACATAATTCATTTCCAATACATTAACTTCGGAAATTTTAATTGACAGTTGAGCATCCCTGGGATCTAATGTGAATAATTTTTCATAAGCGTCCGAGGATTTCGGCAAATCATTAGCGTCAAAGTATGCCTCACCCAACAGCCGATATAACGGTTTACTATCCGATTCAAGTCGAATACCATCATTGATATTATCAATAGCTTCATCCGCTCGGCCATTGTCTAACAGCAATCTTGCTAAATTGATTTTATAGGATATATTATCCGGATAATCTTTAACTCGTTGAATTTTGAAATCCAAGGGATCTTCACCAGCGTTTTCCATAGCCAAAGCAATTTCACTCTGAGCATTTTCATTCCCGGGATCAATAACGAGTAATTTTCTTAATACGGAAATTTGACTTCTAAAATCCCCCTGCTTTTCATATAATCCGGCCAATTCAGACATTGTAACCGTATCAGTAGAATCCAAATCAATGATTTTTTCGTATTCAATCATTTCATATTCAACCTTACCTTGTTTCTTATACGCATATGCAAGCCGTTTTCTTAAGGCTAGATTATCAGGTAATTTTTGAAGACCTTTTAATAAAACATATTTGGAACTATCGTATTTACCTAAAGCCTCATAGGCAATAGCATAATAAAGGTAAACTTCCTCTTCTTCGCCACGGTCACAACCCAACTCGACAATTTCATTATATATCCGTGTGGTTGATGCCCAATCACGATTTTTATAATATTCAGCCGCACTACTCAATAACCGTGGGCAGCGAATCTGTCGTAAAGAATCCAGCCGTCTTTCCTCAGCTAACGCCGCGGCATCCGGTTCATCGGAAGGAGGAACACACATCGAAAATAGTGCTATCCCAACAGTAATTAAAATAAATCTTAAGATTATCTTAGTCATTTTAACGAGCTCTCCTTTTCACAAACCAGATATCCCCTATGGTCATCTGGATCTTGAATCTCTCTATTATTTCATTTGCAGTTGTTAATGGCCCCTGTCGTTTTGCATAAGAATAAGCCAAGTCTATCTGGTTATTTGTTACACCAAATTTCAAACCAATTCCTAATGACAACCCGGTCTCGATGAGATTATCTTGATAACGCTGTAGATCTTTGCTATCGAAGTAAAATCCCATCCGATAATGAAAATTTTGATACCACGCACGGGGAATTGTTCTGGCGAATTTAATCGCCCCCAGATTAAAATGTATACTGGAATTATAGGCCGACCCCGCCAGAGGACTAAGGCGGTAAGGTAATTCATTATTGAACGTCTGGCCAGAAATTTCTCCCAAGATATGAAAATGTGATTTCAATTCCATATCATATCCAAGTTCTACGCTAAATGGTTTTTGAATACGGCTATATAATTTTTCTGTTTTGGTTTCAGTTTCAGTCATATAAGGATAATCAAACAAGTAATCATAATAACCATTATTATTTAAATCTTCAAATAAATGATATTGATCAGATTTCAAAGCAAGTGACTGTAAAGTCAATCCAATTGAGCCATACAAGGATATCGGTAAATTTGAAACATTAAAACGGTTGGTATAAATATAGTATTTCAGATAAACACCGGAATAACTGTCATGCCGGCTATAGATGTACTTAGTGCCTTCAATATCAAGTATTGAATTGTGTCTGGATGATCCAAACAAGATCTGCAATGTTATGGCATTCTTTTCATGATCGGTTATTGGGAAACCAAAAGCCACACGAAGTGCATTAATACCACCTGAGCCCTTTATTTCTTGAAGAATAGACAAAGTATCATCATTTACCGTTAAAGAAGTTGGTTCATTTTTTAGCCAATAATTACTATTTGTGAGTGGCACTACCGCTATTCCCAGAGCATAGATATTTTTTATTGGTAGTATTAGTTGAACACGGTTCAAATCAGAAAATCCATTTCCACCGGCATCATTACCCAGACTTATCTGTTCACCGCTGAAACCACCGGATAATAAAGCAAATTTTCCATTGGACCAAGTGACCGGATTTTCGAGTGCGATTCCCTCTGAAAAACTTGGTATCAACCCACTTGAACCAACACCAAAGGCCGAAGCGCTGGTTAAATCACGCGGAGCACCCAGACCAATTGCGTTATTGATACTTTGCCCACCAAGCAGTTGCAACAAGAACAATAATAAGAAAAACTTACAGTGGTGATACATAGATAACTCTTAAACTGGGGCGGAAAGCATTGTTGATGGTAGTATCTTTTTCAAAATGCGCTATTTCAAATGGGTCATTGGCCGAAGTACTGAATAATTTTACACCATAATTATTTAACTGTCCCAGTGCGACTGCTCCCAATAAATTCCGCAATTCAAATACAACTTGATTTGCACTTACAACAGGATCAGGCAAATCAATTTGTTGATCAATAGGATCATCGTGAATTGGGTAGGGAATTGGATATGGTAAGACATCAGCATAGGCAGTATCAATGGAGTACACACCGGCTGTAAAACCATTGATATCACTGTATAAAGAATCTTGATACAAGGTTAATTCCGCCGAACTAATTACCGCTTCCTTCGGCAGGGTTTGGGCATTTAGTACTATCGATAAAATCGCCTGTAATCCTTTGGCTCGTCCGATGGAAATCATGGTTGTATCCGCTGGTATTAGGGGCGGTGGATAAATGATACTTACATCTTTATCAGGATAGAATGATTTCACTAAAGTATCTATTATATCATTTTGAAGTGAATCGATATCGATAATTTTTCTGAATTGTACTATTAATCGTGGTAGATAGCTATTTGCATTACGACTGTAAAATTCGTTGATACCAATATTAGTTTCATCATGCCAAATGACCAGACTACGATTTTTTACGCCACCAATCGTATCAGCAAACTGCGGAATTATGATATCTTTGGAATCGGTTAAATCAAACTTGATAAATGGATGGGTCGCCACTGTATCTTCGATTTTGGTCATCAGGGCCGTGACCAGTGGATCACCGAGTTCTACCACAATAGTGCTGGTATCAATATTCAGGTAATTACTTGATCCTTCACTGAATACGGAATCTAAATCGGCATCCGGATGTATAATCATGTGATATGTGCCAGCTTCATCAGTTAGAGAAGTATCAGGGGAAGTCATAATAAAAAACACGCTATCAATACCTACTATGGTGGTATCAATTAAGGATTGGAAGGTGGTAGAATTGTCAGTCGAACGTGATGAAATATTAACAAGTGTAAAGCGACAATTATAACCCGAGTCAGATCCGAAATAAAGGTTTGGTAAAGTTCCAACATCGGGTGGGATCTGATAGGTAAATGAATCTATATTGTACAAAACCGTATCAATATTCAGCTCAGTGTTAGTGATCGGAGTAACAATCGGATCCCTGGTACAACTATTTATCAGCAACAGAATATACATTGCGATAAGTAGTCTTACAGCTTGGGGTAAGGTCATTAAATAATATTTCCGGTTTAAGGCTTAGATGTCTTCTTGCAGTATTTGATCTATTGAATCGGCAACTTTCAAATAGGATTCCGGTGTACTGTCATCCTGTATAATCGTCTTTACTTTCGACTCTACGTCCTTGATACCGGGAAGTTTCATTAATTCCGAAGAGACCAGGTTTTCCTTACCCTCGATCACAATGATAATATCTGCGGATTCTGCCGCTGCTTCATAGACATTAATCTTATCACCTTTTATCGATTCTGGCAATTTTAGTCCTGCTTTTTCAAAGGTCTCCCGACTAAAATGAACATATTCAGCCAAAGAATGGATCATCAATACTGTTTTAATCCCCTGGTAGAATTCATCATCGGCAAATTGTTGTTTGTAGAATAGTGGTACTAACGCCGACGGCCAATCGTTACATAAAATGATATCAGGCTTCCAAAATAGATGCGGTAAAATTGTAATCGAAGCTTTGCTGAAAAATGCATATCTTTCGTCATTATCACTATAGGGGCGTCCATTCTTTGATTTATATAATAAATTGGATAAAGGTTTAAACCATTCACTATGCTCAAGAAAATAAACCTGAACTCTGGTTTTTGGTATAAAGGCACTTTTTGCAGAAACCATTTGTGGTTGGTTGTTATAATCAAAGGGGATTTCACGAAGACGAATTACTTCTCTCAAAATATATTTACGCTCGCTTACAAAACCATATTTAGGAATTATTGTCCGAATATCATGTCCTTTTTCCTGAAGATTAAGCGGCACTTTTGCAGAGAATACTCCCAAATCAGATGTATTGGCAAAGGGGAATATTTCCGTTGTAAGATAAAACAGTTTCTTATCCATTATTATTGTACACTCAATTTTTTTAATGCTTCTTTCGCTCTTTGGTAATACTCGCTATTAGGAAAATAATCCAATAAGCGTGTGTATTCAGCTCGCGCTTTTTCAATGTTTCCCATACTCTGGTAAGCCAATCCTAATTTAAGTTGCGCATCATCATCTTTATCCGTACCAGGGAATGAAAACACTTTTTCAAATTCAATAATCGATCGTTTAAAATTTTTCGAAGCATAATAGCATTCGGCCAGCCAGTATTGACAATTATCGGCCAAATCATGGGTAGGATTAGTCAGAACAAGATCAGCGAAACCTTTTATGGCTTTGTTATAATCACTATTTTGATAATATCCCAAATATTCAAGATACAATTTTTTATATTCAATCGCCGATAATTTTGCATTTTTTACGGTGTACAGATCCTCCTTCTTAAGATTATACATTTCCGTAAAACTGTTAGTTAAAGTTATGATTTTATTTTCAATCATAACCAGTTGAGATAAAATCTCAAAGTTAGTACTATCAGTATATTCAGCCTTATCTTCCAGAATTCTAATTTTATTGTGCAGTGTATTGATCCGATTAACCAGTAAAATAGCGATAGAATCAGTTTGCTTTTTGGCGTGTACCGTTGCCTCAAGAGCATTTTTTAATTCTGGTAATAGTATTCGAATTTGAGTTTCCAGCGAATCTGTCCGTACCTTTTCTCGTTCGATTTTAGCATTCAAACGACGTAGTTCACGTTCGACAGTAGTTTGCGCCTTTAATGTTGAAGCCATTGCGCCGCAACCTAAAATGATTGAGAGTAATAATGATAAAAACCGTTCCATCACGTATACCTTTTTAGTAAAAAATGGTTTTATGCCCATTACAAATTTACTTTTACCTTTCCGAACCAGCAATGTTTTCATTATTCGGAATAATTAATACTCAAATTCATCACTAATCCAACCATCATGAAGCAAGAAATCAGAAAAGAACCTCCATATGACAGGAATGGTAATGGCAATCCTTTTACCGGTATCATCCCGGCCGCCATGGCAACGTTCACAAAAACGTGCGTTAAGAACAATACTGCAATTCCTATGATTACCAAACCGGAAAATCTGTTATCTGTTTCATGGGCCAACTTTAACATTCGCAAAATCATCCACCCAAAAAGAATCAATATTATGAATATCGTAATAAAACCGAATTCTTCACCGATGACAGATACTATGAAATCAGTTTCCTGAACCGGGAGATATTTTAGTTGGGTCTGTGTTCCCTGCCCCCAACCTTTTCCAAAAAAACCACCTGAACCGATGGCAGTTTGACTTTGAATTATTTGATAACCAGCACCCAGCGGATCCAGCGATGGATCCAGTACAGCCATAACTCGCCGTTGTTGATATGGTTTTAACATATTCCATATTGTCGGTGAGAGTAAACCAAGAAATATGTTAGCGAAATATATTATTACACCCTTCATCAATGTGGGTCGCGATATGTAAAGTATAATTAACAGAATAATTGCCCAAAGCCAAAATGAAATGGAATGAAATGCCGTAAGAACCGATAAGAAAGGCGCCAGAATCAGAAAAAGGTGGTAAGGTCGCACACCGGCCCAGAACATCATCACAATGACTGGAGATGTCATAATAATCGCACTGCCTAAATCAGGTTGTCGTAAAACAATCATTGTGGGAATAACAGTCAAGATAATTGGCATAACCACTATCCGGATTTTTTCCAGATGCTTGTTGGGTTTTGATAAATACCTCGCTAACACTAAAACAATAATGAATTTTGCATATTCAGATGGTTGCAAATGGAGCGATCCAAAACTAATCCACCGGTAAGTTCCGGCAATTGGTTTTCCGAAATATGGTACAAAAAGCAGCAAAATAATAAATATATAAACATAAGGAGTGAATTTATAAATATTTTTCTTGGATATGGAAAATGATACGAAAAATAGTACCAGGGCCGGCAGTACCCAAATCAGTTGACGAAAAAACGATGTGGAAGTAAATGCCAAAGCTTGATTACGCGAGACACTACCGATAGTCACTATACCAATTATTGTGAGTACTAATGAGGTCACAAAAAGTAGTAACGGTGCTTCTTTGATTTTTGTTGTTATGAATGGCGGCATCTTAAGTTTCAACTGAAACTAATGTATGATATTTAGGGAAATACAATTCAAAGATTTTTCTTGCAACCGGAGCTGCAACATCACCACCGTGGCCGGCGTTTTCAATTAATATTACTACCGATAACATTTGATCATCTTTTTCCCCCCAACCTATATACCAGGCATGGGCATCGCCGTGCGGATTTTCAGCCGTTCCTGTTTTTCCATAAGTAATTACACCCGGTAATTTGGGTTGTGCGAGTCGCCCGGTGCCATGGGCGCTATTCGTTACGCCATGCATAAAATCATGCAAAATATCCCAAATCTCATCACTAATATCCGGTTTATTATCAACAGATTCGTTGCCCGTTAAAATTAAGTGCGGTGTTATGGCATTTCCGTGGGTAGCAATTTGATTAATATATAAAAGCATTTGTATGGGAGTAACTAATATATCTCCTTGACCAATGGCAATATTTAGTAGATTTCCTTTGGACCAACGACGTTTTCCATACTTGTTATCCATAAATTCGGTAGTAGGGATCGTTCCGGTCAATTCCGATGGAAGGTCTATTCCACTCTTTTCGCCAAAATTAAAACTATAGCATATCTCGGCCCAGTCATCTAAATCCAGTAATAGAATCATATTATAGAAATAGACATTGCAGGATTGTTCAATTGCTTTACGCAGATTAACTTTGTTGTGTCCCCCAGGTTTCCAGCATTCAAAAACCCCGTGTCCTAATCTATATTTACCATTGCAGATTATTGTTTTATTGGTATCAATCAAATTATGGCTTAATAAACCCAATAACACTAGTGGTTTAAATGTTGAGCCAGGAGGGTATAATCCATTGGTTATTCGGTTTACTAATGGTTTTGTAATGCTTTGAGCATAGAAATTCCATTCCTCATCTAAAGTTATTCCGGTAAATAAATCAGGTGGATAATCAGGAAAACTAGCAATCGCAAGGATTTCGCCGGTTTGGGGTCGCGAAACAATGATGGCACCGGATCTATCAATCATTTCTCTTTCAATCAGAATCTGTAGGTCCCTATCCAAACTTAGAAATAAATCCTCACCTGGAATTGGCTTAATTATCTGGTGACCAGCAACAGTTCCCACTTCACGTCCCAGTGCATCTACCTGGAGATATCGAACACCATCAATTCCACGTAATCTGGATTCATAAGTTTTTTCCAATCCGCGCCATCCAATCATATCTCCCAGACGATACTGACCTGATTCATTTCCCGTTTCCAGAAAACGTCGGTCAACCTCACGAATATAACCTATAATATGGGAAGCATTAATAAGTCCGGGATAATACCGTTCCGGCATTTGTTTATAATTAATTCCCGGCAATTCCAATTTATGTTCGGCAATACAACTTAATTGCTCGATACTTAAGTCCTTGGCCAATCGTGTAGGGTTAAATCGACCCTGATAATACTTTTTATAGTTCTTCATCAGCATTGCCGCATCTACATCAATATAACCGCTGATTTTATGTAACACCGTATCAACGTTACCCATTTCAATCGGAATTGCAGTCAATAAATAGGTGGGATAATTATCCACCAGAATATTACCTTCACGATCATAGATCAATCCACGTGGAGCAGGAATACTTTGGGCACGAATAATATTTGCTTCAGATTTTACTTTATACTGTTCATAATTATAGATTTGTAACTGAAAGAAGCGCCCTATCAACGCAAAAAGTAATACTGAAACCAAGCTGCTGAGTATCACTAATCTCTGGCGTGAAACCAGATTCTCGGTTTTTAACATTAATCCTCAGTTCCCAGCGGGAGAAATAAATTTGTTATAATAACAAATGATAATGAGTAAACAGCAGTAAAGAATACCCGCGCCCAGAATACTTGCGGATTGGAAGTCAATATATGCTGGGAAGTGATTAACAATTGAAATAAAAAATGGATTACAATGACTCCGGCCCCATACAGGTGGAAACCAATCGGTGGCCATTTACTGTAGCGACCATGTAAATAACCTGCCAGATAGGCAAAGATCGAGTATGACAGAGAGCTTAAGCCAAAATATGTCGCAACACCCACAAAGTCCATAAATAAACCCAGCACAAAACCTACGATGATGCCCCATAATCGTCCTTCCCAAACTGAGATATACAAAATATAAATTAAAATAAAATCAGGACGTACCAACCGCACAGTTAGTAAATCTGCAATAACCAATTGTAAAATAATTACAACTACTGCGGAAATCAGATATTTTTTCCTATTTAACATTATTTTCAATAATTACGAATACGTACTGAAGGGTTCCTATATTATAAAAAGTTTCCACAGTTAAGCGTTTTTGAAAACTACCCCGTTCATCATAAATTGCAGTCACTTTTCCAACCGGCAGTTTAGGTGGATAAATATCGCTATAGGACGAAGTATAAACTAAATCACCAATATTTATCCGGGCACTCTTAGGAACCTCACGAACATCACATTTATTATTCCCTGACCAACTTAGTATCCCGACCGCACCGTAGGGGACAACGCGAACGCTTAAACGGAAATCTGGATCACTGATAAGCTGTACAATACTGGAATGTTCACCAACTAATACAGTTTTCCCAACAACTCCTTCAGAAATTACCACAGGATCATTGATATCTATCCCGTCCTGGTACCCGACATCAATTGTAAATGAAGATAATGTAGTTGTGATCCCTTTGCCATGTATTGTTGCCGGGACCAAAGTAAAATGTGACTCTCTTTGAAAATCCAGCAGCGCTCTTATTTGCTGATTTTCTTCTTCCAAATGTCGCATAGATTCTAATAATAATTTTAATTGAATATTCCTTTCTCGCAGTTCGCTATTCTGGCCTTCCAATGCTCGTTTAGATTCCATCCAGATAATGGGAAAACGTGTAAAGGAAAAAAAACGGTTAACTTTTATCCGTAGATTCTGAATTTCACTTGTAGTACCGGAAAATAAAATAATTGTAGAGAGCACAACAGCAATAATAAAAGTCAGATGATCTTTACGACGCAGAATGACAAAATATAATGAACGCATTAATCTACATCAATACAGCTTCGTATTTCTTCACATCCTCTAATACAATTCCGGTACCCCGTACTACCGATAACAATGGATCTTCAGCAACGTTGACGGGGATATTTGTACGTTCACGAATTATTTGATCAATTCCTCTCAATAGACTTCCGCCACCGGTCATAATTATACCCCGATCTAATATATCAGATGCCAGTTCAGGGGGTGTCTGCTCCAGAGCCCGTTTAACCGCTTCAACTATATTATTTATCGGATCTTTTAGGGCATGTCTAATTTCATCAGATGAAACTTCGGCAGTCTTGGGAATCCCGGAGACCAGATCCCTACCCTTAACAAAAATCGGTTCCGATTTCATCCGCATCGCCGAACCAACGGTTTTTTTGATACGTTCACCGGTAGCTATCCCGATATCAAGTTTATGTTCGTTTCGAAACCATTTTACAATCGCGTCGTCCATTTCATCGCCGGCAATGCGAATTGTTTCTTTGGCAACAACACCATTCAAAGCAATCACGGCGATTTCGGTTGTTCCGCCACCAATATCGACAATCATATTCCCCACCGGTTGACTTATATCAAGACCAATACCTATCGCTGCTGCTACTGGTTCTTCAATAAGGTACACTTCACGGGCATTTGATCGATCTCCACTATCCTTTACGGCACGGCGTTCTACTTCCGTCACACCTGATGGTACACATATAACCATCCGGGGCCGGGCCAAGCGATTCAGGTTCATTTTGCGAATAAAGCCCTGCAACATTCCATCTGTCATATTAAAATCAGCAATAACACCATCCTGAAGCGGCCGAATTGTTTCAAGCTCGCGATGTGTTCTTCCCATCATTACTTTAGCATCGTTTCCAACCGCGATAATTTTACCATCATGTACCGAGCGGGTAATAATCGAAGGTTCATTAACAACAATTCCGCGGCCCTTTAACCAAATTAACGTATTGGCAGTACCTAAATCGATTGCAATATCACCGGAAACCCAGGAAAACATATTTTTAAAAGAATTTATAATGCTCATTATGTGACTGACTAATTTCTAATTTTACTGAATATTAACTTGGAAATTAATATGTAATTCATTCAATAGCCTAACCAAAACCAGTGAAATTGGAAAAGCACTAAGGCATATGGTCCCATTGGTCAAAACTGAATAGAACGCTTATGAAAGCACTATCCTGCTTTGATCAGTAAAAATGGAGGCCAAGGGCAGAGCCCATGGTACCTCTATAGAATACACTCCTACGCCAAGGCTTGTCTGCCAAAGCACAATTAGTGCGTCGGCATAGCTTCGGAGGATTATCCGCAACTAGCGACATCCACCGCCTGTCTGCCGACGTCGCAGCGCAGGCAGGTAGCAACACTCCTTCATTT
>JABMQW010000077.1 GCA_013203115.1 Fidelibacterota bacterium | reverse complement strand
GTTTTCCCCATCAACTGGCAAGCGGTGAAAAAGCAGCTTGAAATTCAGGCCCACCGACAGTCCGGACGCTATCTGATTAGCAAAGGTAACAAAGATGGCATCTTCACTGGTTGACAGGGTTTCGGTCTGGAATCCGGAGTAACTGCGGCCATCAATATCTTTAACCCCGGCACTGATCCAGGCGATACCAAGACCCGCTGTTGGTGGTAGACCAGTCGAGAAGCTGGTGGCAAAATACTGACGCTGCAGGGATAAAAAATGGTGCAATACGGTAAATTGTTTACGGTCAAGGAATACTACACCGGCGGGATTGTGATAAGCGGTAAATCCCCGGTCCAGCTTGGCGGTAAAAGCACTGCCCATAGCAACCGAACGAGCGCTGCTGCCAATCCGTAAAAAAGATCCGGCATAGCCGGCATAATCCTGGGCGGATCCAGCCGTAACCAACCAGAAGATCAGGAACGGAATCAGCCAGGTAATATGCTGATATCTGCGACTCAATCCAATTAACCTCCCCCAGGCTGGATGTTTTGATCGGAATGGCGACAGATAATTCATTATTTCACCACGATCAGTTTGAACCAATGGTCGGTGTTATCATAATCCAACCGGATAAAATAGGTCCCGTTAGCCACCATTTTACCGTTATTGTCCTGGCCATTCCATTTATAGGTTCCCATATCATTATCCCGCCGGTCAAATTGCTGAGAGTAGACTTTTTGCATGGCAAAATCAAAGATCTCGAGCTTCACGACATACGATTCTTTTACATTAATATGAAAACGCACATAGCGTTCGCCAGCATGTCCGCTATAGAAAGGATTAGGATAAACATAGTCGCCGGACACGTCGGTGCGGAATATCCGCCAGTTAAGCCCGTTTAAATCATCCGTCATAGCCAGGCCATCACTGGTACCGATCCACAGTTCGGAACGATTGGGGTCATACAGGGCCGAATACACTACATTGGTGGTTATTTCGTCAGTCAGATAGGTAATACCATTTGTTTCGGCCAGGGACTGCCGGGCCGGTTTGTAGAGTGCCCAGTTCCGGCCATCGTTCGAGCGCCAGAGACCGTTATCAGTCGCCGCAAATACTAAGGAATCATAGGCCACTACATTATAGGCTTTCTCACCCAACAAGGTGGAATGCCAAGTCTCGCCATCGTCAATTGTGTAACTGAGTCCACGCTGTTCAAGCTGTTTCTCATCATCGGCGCTCCAAGTGGCGGCCCAGATAATCCGCTGGCCGTTCCAGTCCTGGCGGGCCAGGCTGATTACCCAGTTACCGGGAAGACCATCCTGAGGGAAAAAATAATGTTGCCAGTCGATACAGCCGTTAACCGTATCGACAATACCACGGTTGATCCCATTGGGAGTTCCCACCCAAACCGTATCATTATAGGCCAGGACAGAGAATCCTTTATGGTTATGATTACCCCCCCCTTTAGGATCCCGGGGATTTAAATAGAAATCCTTCAAAACACCATTTTCATAGAGCGAGTCCTGACAAGTAATCAATTGGGGATCATTGTCCTCCGGCAGGGGAATCCGTTCCCAGGTACTATCACTGAAACTGTAGCGACGAATACCACCAGCCCAGGAGGCGATCCAAAGATAATCACCGGCGATGGATGCATCATAAGTAACATTCTGTTCGGACACCGTAACCGGCAGGGCTGCGAAAGAAAGACTGTCAAACCAGGTTGCCAATATCTCGGTAGAATCATCCATCGGTTGTTCATAATACAGCCAGTTGTTACGGCTGGAATCGGTAATTACAATGCCCATTCCTGCTGTTACACCACTTTTCTGGCCGGCCACAGCTGCCGCAATACGTTCTCCATCAATCGCCAGAGCCGATACACCCCCGGCTGGCAGCAGATCGGTGGCGGTGTTGTCAACCAGATTGTTACTGCTGTAATAGGTATTAATATCCAGCAATCTATTATTCAACCAGGACAGGCCCTGGCCGGTTCCCAGCCAAATCAGCGTATCATTCTGTAAGCGAATAACCGCAATAGAATTGCTGGATAATCCGGAATAAGTGCTGTCCGGGAAGGATGCCGAGGTAGTATCCAAATACTTTTTCAGCGAAAAAGACCGGGGAATCAGATCCGCTCCCGGAAGCATAGCAATCAATACAATCAGCGACAAAAGCATTCTCAAATTCCGGTACAGGCCAGGCATTTCCCTATTCATCCTATGATCCACAAGTGTCAATAACTGCCAGTTCGACCATGAAGTCGTCTGAGACCAGTCCATTGAAATCACGCACAAAATAATGTGACCGATACAGACCCACCTGGCTGTTCCCATCAATCAGGATCAGGCGGCTGTACTTGCCGTCATTGGCCAACTCATCCCACTTTAATAAGCCATCCTCCTCATAACCATCATCAAAGAGAGCGATCGGGCTTCCAATGGAATAGGTTCCATCAGGTCTCTGAAAATTCAGATAACAGGTCTGAATATCATCCAGACCGTTGGAATCGATTACCGTGACCACCAGTGTGTCCAGATCGTAACCCAAAGGGTCACCGGCACAGGGAGTATACATGGCCGTGGGCATGGATACGGCAATTATTTCCGGGTGGTAGTTGCTCAGATCAAAAATATGGGAGGCATTCGTAACCTGGGTACCGTAAACAGCTTCGACTATCATCCCGATCACGGTAGATGTAATCGAATCAAGCGTGGTGGACAAGGTGGTGGAATCGGCGGGGATAACCGTTGCGAAAACACCATCATCACTTAGAATATCGCCAGCCTGTCCGTCATCCGTTATTGCGATAGTATCCGCCATGATAGTAGAATCCGCAAAATCAAAAATAACCGCGTATAACGTATCAAGAACTACCCCGTTCAGTCTGGGAGCTACTTTTGCCGCCAGGTAAATATCCCCGGTCCATTTATTATAACTGAACTGAATTTCCGTTATGGGATCACCAGCGGGGTCCGGCGCACGTAAAGGATCTTCACAGCCAAAGTTCAACACAAATATTAAAACCAGCACCAGGGTAATAAGACTGGTGAGGTTGATTGGGTTATGAATATTTATTTTTCGCATATTTTTAGGGGCTATAGTTTAATTAGAATCCTTATAAATATAATACGTTAACAATGTTCCCACCTGCCCCAGGCTAACGGGGGAGCAATTTTGGGGTAAATCCTGGTGGGTATGCCAGAAATTCGCATAGCGGTTGGGATAGAAAAAATCGATCAGATCCACCGCCGGAATCTGGGCTTGTTCCCACAGGGGAATATGGTCATCGAAAATCGCGTTTGCCACACGATTCTCAAAAGCCGGTAAATCCAACTCCCTGGCCAGCTTCCATAACTCCCGTACCAAAGTCGGATTCTGCTGCATTGAATAGCGTTCCACCGGTATGGATAGATCGGCATCGCCGATCATATCGATAATTATAGCCTCATCAGGCCTCGGAATTGGCAAATCACTGGCAAAAGCCAGCGAACCTCGGGCAAATGACCGTGGGTCGCCGCTCAGACCCATATCTTCTCCATCGAAAAAAACGATTTCCACGCCGATGGGCGGAGGGATCAATTTCATGAGCCGGACCAATTCGAGCAAAACCGCTACCCCGCTGGCTCCGTCATTGGCGCCCAGGATGGGTTCCATGCGTCGAGCAGGATCGGGGTCCCGGTCTGCCCAAGGGCGCGTATCCCAGTGCGCGCCGAGCAATAACCGTTTAGTGGCCGATGGATTAAAGCGACCAATCAGGTTAGTCAGTTGGTATTCTTCGCCACTGATTGGATCAGTCAATTGGAACTGCTGTTGAATGACCGTATCGGCGCTGGCCTGCAATTCTCCGATCAGGAAATCACGGCATTGATAATAACCGGTCGAACCTGGATTCCGCGGGCCAAAATCGCATTGCTGTTCCAGAAAACCAAAGGCACTATCAGAATTGAATTCAGGAACCGTTGACTGGCAACCGTTAAAAATAATCAGGACAAATGAAACCATGTATATCAGATTATTTCGAATTATGGCGCCCCACGCGACCACAGATCTGGTTCCAACCGTAACCTTTACCCGGGGTCTGAGTGGTCCACAGCAACTTTGTTGCGCTATCTCGTCCGATGCACATTCCATCTGTGCCTTTACAGACCTGTTTTTCATATATGGGATGAATGGTTGTGTACGCTCAGTCAACATGTCTATTATCCGCTAATAGCAATTTTAACATCGAAACCAAAGTCGCGATCGATCTTTTTGCCGGTGGTAAAATTGTCACTTTCACGATACTCGTAGATGATTCCGCCGCTGACCCGTGTAGTAAAGGAATAAGAAATTCGCAGCCCTACTTTCCAACTGGAAATCTCTTTAGGCTTTGTGAATTTGACGTCAATGTTGTTCCTGGTCTTGGTGCTATTTTCGTTAAGGTCAAAATTTAAGGTGAAATTAACATTATTCTGTACATCAACATTATCAAAGAACGGCAATGGAATGGTTAGGCCACCTTTATGGCTGTAATTTGCACTGCTGGATAAAGATTTATCGACTTTATATGTTTGACCATTTTCCTGTTGATCCATTGATCGGGAATAGTTCAAACGGGTAGTCATCGAAATACCTTTATTTAACTGCATTGTGAGGCTGAGTAGGGGGGAAAAACTGGCATCAATTCTGGAGGATCGTTGGTTATCGCCATATTCGTCAATAAATGAATTTACATTAAACAAGGGCATAGGGTCAGGTATGGCGGTTTCCATACGCCAGTTACGGCTTTCAGAACCTCGGAAACTATGTTCCAATGAAACCGACCGGGCAATTTTATTCAAGAGCGGTAATTTTTGCAAACCGCTCCAGCGCAGATTCCAACCAGGAAAAGGTATCCTGCCTTCCAGTTGTTCACCATACGGTAACATATCCCGTTTAAGAGTGCGCGTTTCACCACCGGAACCGCCTATATTGGATGATATGTTCTGAGAGTAATTAAAGGTAGTCGATATTGAGCTGGTTAACTTTATTCCGGAGCTTAGTGATATATCCTGTTTATGATTCCAATCCCCTGTATTGGAGCCTACTTGGAGTGAATGGGGTAAACCATGATTCGGCAACCAGCCAAATTTATAACCAGCCGGCACTGTTCCCTGAATCCCGTTCCCATTGCGGCCTAAATTGGATGTATATCTGATATTGACCGGATTTATTTTCTTGACAATGGAATGAATTTTTTTCAAAATCGGGTTGTCTTTTTGCGGGAGTTTTTTCTCCTCTTGCTGCTGATTATTATTCTGGTTACCGCGTGGTCTGCGTCCAGTGGCTTTGGTAGTTGGTTTATACACCAACTCAAATAACTTAGTGGGGTTTAAATTCATACTGGAAGAAAAATTCAAGCCAGTGCTGATATTAGCGCCGTCAATATTACTGCCGATTGGTTTGCTCCAGCGATATTGCGCAGAATAACTGAAATTAGGTCTCAGCCACTCCAATACCGCTGGTGTATAGGCCGCCGAAATGCTTTCAGTCGAGTTAGTAACAATCCCGGGATCAAGATCCCTGACAGCCATCCAGACATAACCGCGATAATCATCCATATCACTTGCAATATTACGACTATATTTTATCGATTTCAGATTTTCGGTCAGTTTATAATCGAGTCCGTAATTACGTGTTAAACCAAGATTATAATTTTCGGTTTTCTTTCCAATCCGTGGTGTTTTTTGTGAAAGCGATTCTTTGAAACTCATATTGGCATTAATCGTGACTGGCAAATAATATAAATGAAAACCACCCAGTTTCGGACCTATCAATGGTACTTTTCCCAACCATTTGAATGGTGATATAAAATTATCCTTTCCGAATGGCAGGGAGTAGGATAGCTTGCCAGAATAATTTTCATTCAGGTTTTCAGCAATCTGAAAACTGGAAGAAACACTGCGTTTAGCGCTGAAATTAGTATTGATCCGATCTAGAGTATATTTAATCAGTTTACGTTCTGATTTAGTAGTTTTTGACACCGAAGTACTAAAATTGACAGAGTTATTGATCGTTAAAATTGAATCGGCTACATTACCGCTGGTAACTAATATATCCTCATTCTGTGGGTGATATTTTGGTTGCTTGATACTATTAGAATAGGCCATACTAAACGGAATTTTCAAACCCCATGAGTGGGGTAAAAACTTACTCAATGTCAGGCTGGCATTTATCCTGAAATCTTCGCTGGTGCTATTTGAGCCCAAACGTTCCTGCAGGATGTGAAAATCGGCATCCCTGCGGCTGTATGCTATGGCAATGTTACCAATGTCCGCCAGGTTCAGCTTACCTTGAATACGCATGGCAACGCCACGATCTTTTTTTACGCCGCTCATGCGTAATTCATCAAGCCACACTTCACCTGAAATTGAATCGGCCGATGTATTCCTGATACCAACCCTGATATACTGGATTCGAGAAATGGCCGGAGTACCTTGTATTACTATCCTTTTACCAGTCGGATCACGATTGGCATCTCGAAAAATGTACTCCCGTTTATTATCCCACACTTTCAAGGTATCGGTTGGCCTGATTTTATTTACATTAGAAACATTTGCCAGCTTCAATGCCGTCAGCCATTCCAGGTCCAGATCAATTGAGTTTCGACCGTTAGATTCATCCCAACCTTCATATACTGGTTGTGTGATTTCATAATAAGCATCTCCTTTTCCGAAACGCATGAAAAATTCCACATCCGTATCATCTTCCCAAATTCTGGAACTATTGCCGTAGATAAACATTTTCATCCGGTCATAGGTCAGATAACTCTGAGCACGTTTACCACCCAATTCGAAGAGTGTTTTTTCCGCTGCACCCTGGTGATAGCCCTTTAAATTATTAAATTTAAGAACCAGCGATTGTTCCTTAGAACGAATTTGGTTGATGCGATCATATTCACCCTCTACACCCTTAGGGGGTTCATATTCTGTCGCATTATCTTCTGTATTAATGATTGTAATGGCAAAAACACTGTCATCCTTTACAAAACCGGTGGTATCGCTGCTGACGCCCAGCTCGATCCATTCATTACCAACTAATTCAATTTTAGCGATCTGTAAGGTGGCATTTGATTCAACTTCAGTGATCGTCATACGTATATTCCGGATATCATTCCAGTCAATGATACCTTCGGCCTTGGCTCGAGTAAAATGGCTCAGGGGAATCCGGTACAACCTCCAGCCGGTGAGGCCACCATCCTTCACAGTTTCGCCGGCCACATATTCGACGTCCCCTGATGTTTTGCTGAGCTCGAAAGATTTGGTGAAATAATCATTGACCCGGTCCAGGAAGCCAGAACCGTCGAGATCTTCCGTGTCTGGGTAAATACCCCCTTCCTGGCGCCGGTTGCCTTCGGTACCGTTAACCTGATCGGGACCGTTGGATTTACCGATACCGCCACCAGTATACTTGGCCCAGTTATCACCGTTGGGATCGTCAGTATCGAACACCCGGTGATTGATGTGGATCGTATCACCGGCATTATAATATTCCAGGAAGGTCAGGGAGTCCAGGCAACCGCCCCATCCGTCCTCAAATTCATCGGGGCAGCCGTCCAGACCTACGTCCTCATTATCTTCAAGGAAACCATTTCCCAGGGTAAAACCCGCTTCCGGCTGGTCTTCAGTATCCAGAACGCCGTTGCCGTTCCAGTCCTCACTGATCCGCCCCAGGTCGACTGTCAGCCGGCCTTCCGCGCCGCGCAGCCAGATCTCAAAAAATTTACTGCGGGTCTGGTCGTGATCGCCACTGTAAAAGGAGCTGATAATGCCGGCCCAGACCGAATCATTGGTTGTATCCGACTGGTATTCATACTTTGAAAAATCCAGCCAGAGAATATTGGTGGTCTCATTTTGTGCCCGGGTTGAAGTGGACTGGTTGGGCCAGATATTTTTTGTACTGACCGGCACATAAGGAGTAAACCAGAACAGCTTGGCCCGATTGGCCTGCTTTAAAGGAACTTCAGTGATTGGATCCATTGGAGCAGAAGACGGTTTCCAGAAACGTTGCAATATCTGCGGGGCGGTGGTCCGCTTGGCGCCCTCAAAATCATCTATATAAGCAACACCACTGGGATCACCGGTTGCTTTATTATTGATCGGATTTGGATTGGGCAGTACCTGGGCAAATTCGCCTTCCATGGAAAATGTGGTTATTTTTTCCGTTTCAATCAGGGGAAGACGGTCCAGAAAACGAGTAACACCTTCCAAGTTAGCCTGATAGCGACCATTCAAATCCCAAATGAAATTACGGGTCGGCTCATATCCGACCTCGATTTTTTCATTCAATACGGACTGGTTATAATACAGGGCTGTAGCACCTATGAATGAATTCTGCCCCAGGTCCATCTGAGCCCGGGTACCAACAATCGTCTTTTTATCGAATGAAACCAATTCGTGCTTTTCATAAAGAACTTCCAGGTTGGCATTAGGTGCCAGAGCATCTTCATTCAGAAATACCAGCGTTCCGCCAAAATAATCGATCTGGTAATCAATTCCACGCTGGAGCGTCAGTCCGTTCAGCTTGACTTCTTCACTGCCTTCTACCACCATAAAACCCAACCTGATATTACTGGCCTGGTTAGTATAATCGACTTCGATAATGAAACGCTTGTCCTTGCGAATATCACTATCAATTGTTGATAAGTACATAATACCAGAACCGAGTTGTCCACTCAGAGCATCAACATTGGAGCCACCTTCCAAACTATCGGAATGTACAAAAGGCAGATAGTTAGGAAAAATCAATTCCCCGTAAGTTAGATTAATTAAATTTGGATTAGCAATATCAATTATTTCATCCGGCTCTAAAACACCGCTTTCATTTTTTAAATCCAGTCCAAAATGGGTAAGATACGAAGTTCCGTCAGCATCGCGCTCACTGGCCGGTTGTGCGCGATCGTCCATAATCCGCACTGCAAAACCTTCTGTATTGATATTAGCCGTACCCAGAAAATATACGTTTTTAAACATCAGATCCCAAGAAGGCTTTCCCGGGGAGAAGTGAGATCTTGGCTTAATAAGTTGTAATTGCAATCCGATTGAATCACCCTCCACTGGTACGGTACCAATAGATTTTATCGTATCCCCGCTGACAACCTCAATAATATTAAATGTACACCCAAGTATGGCATCAGAAACCGTAGACCGCATTCGTATATAGCCCAAGTCTTCATTGATATAATATTCTTCATCCCGTTCCAGGCGAATAAAGTTAGTTTCCTCCAAATCTTCAGAATAACTTTCGATACTATCAGGATTAACATAAGCCACGCCTTGAATATTACCCGGAGTTTTACCGCTTACTGATTTATATAATTCAAAATCTTTTACCACTACCAGATTCAGATAGTGTCGACCTTCATTATCCAGTGGATAAAATGAGTTTATTCCGAAAGTATTATAACCATTTCGATACCATTTGTGAATAAAGAAATAGCGGTACTTGAGAAAATTATAATCCTGTATCTGCTGGGTAGTGGATTCGTTGGAGCCTTCGAATTTTTGCTTTTCCTTGCGGGTCTGTTCGATTGAGGCAATGGTAGTAATATCTACCGGTCCCAATTTTGAAGTGGCTTTTAAACCGAACAGTCCTTTATTTTTTCCCGAAAAAGTCACAAATTGAGTAGCCGGTAAAGACAGGGAGATATTCCCGGCTTCCACACTCTGCAGAATTTCATCCTCTTCACCTTTATAAGAAATCCGTATATTATTTTCCCAGTCAAAGTCCCGTTCGGAGTCCTGATCCATCAACACCGTGATCCGGTCGCCGATTTTCCCTTCAATATTCAGATTCTGTTTTTGGTCAAATTCGATGTGGGTATTCTGGGCTTCATTGATATTTGAATGAATCAACTGCTGATCCTGAAAGACCATTTTACCAGAAATATTGACATTTCCCCGTACCCGCAGGGAAACGCGCCCAAAGTCGCCTACATCTACACCGACCACTTCAATCGATTTTCCGGACCGCCGCTTACCGGGCTGTTGACTGGCTGGTTTGGTAACACCCTGCATGGTTTCGATAAATTTGACCCGCCGATTGCGCTGCAGCATGGCTTGAACATACCAATCCAGGCTGGCAGTGAATGGTAGCTTGTATATATTACCGTCGGATATTTCCGTGATCGTGATAGTGCTCCAATCTTCAGCAATCTCGACCCTGGTTTCGGTCTTTGTAAACGGCAGATCAAATAGTCCAATCGGTTTAATTAAAGTATCCCCGATCAACCCGATTGGAAGCGGCAGCGCGGGAAAAGCATCGACAATAAAGGGCGACTGAATCAGGTGCACCGGTGGCTCGATCTGAGTTGTATCAACATCCTGACCCACGGGCATACTGGTCCCTGCCAGAATCAGCATAACCAATTTGGCGGTAATCCGATATATTTTCAACGGGATTCCGTTAATTACGATTAAATCAACCTTTATTATTTACGACAAACTGGTAGCGGTGGGTCTAAATTTTACTCCTTAAGTTTATATTTTGGTTGAATTTTATCACGGAATAGTTTACAGAAATTTAGAATAGCAAGTCCACGGTGACTTATGCGGTTTTTCTCTTCAGTAGATAATTGTGCCAGGGTTTTTTCCAGCTCGGGAACAAAGAAGACAGGATCATAGCCGAATCCACCCGTCCCCCGTTGTTGCTTCAGAATTACTCCTTCAACTGTACCTTCGGTCCATAGTTCCAGTTTTTCATCCACATAGGAAATTATACAGCGGAAGCGGGCGGTACGTTTTTCTTCGGGAATATTAGACAATTCGGTCAACAGGCGGCGGTTATTATCGTCATAGGTTGCTCCTAACCCCGCCCAGCGGGCGGAATAGACGCCAGGGGCACCAGCCAGTGCATCAATTTCCAGGCCGGTATCATCAGCAATAGCCGGTAATCCGGTAAGCTTATGAACAGTCCGTGCCTTTAGCAGTGAATTTTCCAACAGGGTCGCGCCAGTCTCATTGATCTCCCCTACTTGGGGGAAATCAGACAGACTCAAAACCTGGTGGTCGAAGTCCCGGAGGGCTTGGGTGAATTCCACAATTTTATGTTTGTTATGCGTAGCCAGTACAATTTGCATAATATTACCAAAAATAATGCCGCCGAACATAGCCGAATTCCCGACGGGAGACAAGTAATTTCAGCGACTCATTCGGATTGATGTGGAATTATGTGAGCAAAGCCACTAATTTCGGAGAACATTTATGGAGCCCCACGGATTCAGGTTTCGTCCCTGGAAAATCCTGTGGATTTCCGTCTGCGGGAATTTTAAACTGGCAAACCTTTCCAAACCCGGTAAGTAGCAGCCAGATCCATACTTCGCAGAAAGAAATAGCGAACATCATCCGCATTTTCCGATTGCAGTAATTCATTGGCAATATCATTCACTTTTTGGGGCAAATCTTCCACAGCAGTGCCACAAAATATATTTAAAAACAAAGGCTCCGGCCGATGTGCAGCCTGGACTAATTTTCTTATCGTTTGAGCATTATTAAGCTTAATACTTCCAATATGAAATGTTTCATCGTCCATATGATATTCATACTCTCCGATCCCCTTCGCACAGGTTCCGGCATACCCACTGTTCATAACATATGGTTGGACATTCCAGCCAACTGCCTCAGATTCCTCCATTTGCTTGAGGGTGAACATTCCGGATTTTTCTAAATAATAATCACAGAAATTACAATATCGTTTAAAGGCAAGATACCTGTCACTGTGCGGGTGACCGTCGCTGAGCATGGCTCCCATTTCCTGATTGCCAAGATTGTTGAAATACCAGTCAAATAGGCGGGGCGACAGATCGACCAGCCCCGGATTAATAATCCAGGTCATGGATATTTTATTATATGAAGCACTGGTCATAATTATATCCGGTTCGTAAACCATGGAATGCAGCAGATTATCTCCGTCGGCTACAAACATGCTGATATAAACGCCATTTGAGACAACCTCTGCCGGTTTGGGTTCGGATTGTTGTCCTGTTGTCGATGGAAAGGAAGAATGAACAGTGAGATTTTCAACTGAAATATACGGAACCATAAAATATCCCAATCGGGCAAACAAGGCGTCTGCCCAGCGTTCATCGGTCCAACCCAAAATCGGGGTACCCTGGGGATAATTCCGTAATACTTTTGCATATAACGCAGCTTCTTCCGGATCGGAAATATCAAGGTAGTAAGTAAACAATTTCATTGCCACCACGTAATCCTTATTGGCCGCACCCCAACTCCTGTCGTCTGTGGTCATATGAGACCAGGTGAAAGCAAATTCTTTACAAGCGTCGGCGAACCAATTTTTCAATAACCAATCCAGACACTGCGAATTATTTTCAAACGCCAACTCCCGGAAATCCTGGATGACTTTGAAATTCATATCGCTTAGAGCTGCAGCCAATTCCGGCGAAACCACCAATCCATCGGTTTGGGCCGCTACAGTGGTAGCAGCTTCTATAGTAGCCTGTTCCAATTTGGGATCCCAAATAATCAGACCCTTAACCCGGTCCGTGTAGCGTTCCAGCAGGGCTTTGAACCCAGGCCAATCCTGGTCAACCACCGGAGTTAGTCGTTCCACCGGAATATCGGCAAAAAGCGTTTCGATATACCGTTCGGCAATCTGAATCTGAGTCGCTCCACCCCGTTTATTATCATAACAATAAGTATTGGTAACATAGATTTTATTTTCATCGTCCCGGTTGACGATCCCTTGCAGAATGCAGGCCGCAATTTGTCCATCCATCCTATCCCGGCTTAAATCAACAACGATCATTGATTTGGTGGGGATATTTACTTTCATATATTTAGTGATCAAATCCATTGTCGAGGTTCCCTTATTTGCCATTGGAATATCATTGACTTCACAGCCTGTGTCAAATTAATAACTAAATCCTTCTTGTTCATTCTGATGGTGTATCAGCTTACCATCCCACAAGTCGAGTGTCAATATCGGCTGATAAGTATTCATGTCAGTAAAATAGACGAGATCAAACTTGGCAAAAGAAAAATCACTGATAGCCCTATTATCATATGGAAGCAGTATTTCCTTGATCAGTTTAATATTTGTTCCGGGCTGTTGAACAAAATAAGCCAGGTTGATATGTCCGGTAAAATTTCTGACATCGACGCCGGCAGACTGTTTAATCAAGCACTCCATATCAAGAATTTTTACGAGTTCAGTTTCATAATCGAATCTTACGAGGGCTGTAATACCGATATCCAAACCAATACCTTGGACTTGGGAAGTCACTATTAATGGTGTTTTAATCTGCTTAAAAGCACGCTTTACTTTTTCGATCTGGGTCACAATATGCTGGGCTGAAAGAGGAAGTGAACCGGCCTCGATATCACAGATTGTCATGTGAAAAGATTCGGGAGCCAAAAAACTGAAAATATGCCCCAACTGCACTTTATTAAACAGTTTTCTGAATATTTTTTGTAAATCACCTAATTTTTGATATAAATCCGATCTTTTATCGACCCAGGCGATACAGGTCAGTCCATAAAATGGTTTTACATTTCCATTAGGGTGGAACTTTAGATTCGCTAAACCTAACCGTCCTTCAAGAATATTTGCTTTAAAAACACCAATACAACGCTTGTGCAATTCATTCTCATATTTTTTAAGTACCCTACCCATCTGCATTCCCTATTTTTTGGCCGGCAGGTTGGTTCTTTTGAAATATCAATTGATAGACTTCAATTCCCAAAATTGCAGCGACTGAATTAGGGCTGCTGAGCCGAATAAATTTAATGCTAAACGATGGTTTTGTATCTTTTTTGGGTAGTACCGACCAGTAATACAGATGCGGTAGTCGATGAATATCTCATATACCGATTGATCGAAGAAAACATGGAAAATAATCTGTGATTTTAGATCAGTTAAAGAATAGCTTTTAGCCAAGGGACTAATCATTAACTTTTTATGGGTACTGTCGTATACAATCATAAGTTCGTCGTCCGGATCGTTAATGCATCCCCAGCAAATACCAAATTTGTCGGCCTGGCTGAGATGTAATTTAATTTTTATCTCCCAACAACCACTACGGATGTTTGGTAACAGGTACTCAGCGGTGGACAATAACTTAATATCACTGAAACTATAAGCCGATTCACGTAATATTTTCAGTTCCGGAGCAGGAGCCTGCATAAGACTGCCAGTGGAGTTGATCGATAATATCCTCGGCAGGGTCAGTAGACCATTCCAGGGATATCCTGGCTTACCTCCACCTTTAATCCAGCCCCACAAGATACAGCGGTTATTAGAATCCGGAAGTACATTGGGAGCATAAAAAGCATCGCTTTCACCCAGATCCAGAGCCTGCCAGGATTCGGGATAGAATTTGTGATCTATATATTCACCAATCGAATATTGAACTGTGCTTTCGGGAGATACGATCAGGATGTACTTATCTCCCAAAGGGAAAAAGAGGGGACATTCCCAGATCTTTCCAAAACCGGTACAGAACGGATGCAGATAAGTCCACCGGATTAAGTCTCCGGATTTATATAATAAGGCCGCACCGCCAACATCCTTAATTCCTGACCCAATCAGCATGTACCAGTGAGCCCCCTCCCGCCAGACGAATGGATCTCTAAAACCGGTCAAATCCTTCCGTGGTGGAATGGAAATCACTGGATTACCTTCATATTTGATCCAGGTAGTCAGGTCATCATAACTATGGGCGATACACTGAACTTCCGGTTGTACGCCGGTATAAATAATAGTCGGAACATTATCGTAGATCACACAGGAGCCGGAAAAAACGCCATCCTTATCGACTGTACCCAGGGTTGGTGTTAAGGCGATGGGTAAATGTTTCCAGTGAACCAAATCTTTGCTAACGGCATGTCCCCAAGACATGTTCCCCCAATCCGGACCGTAGGGATTGTGTTGATAGAACAAGTGGTAAGCGCCCTTATAATAAACGGGTCCATTGGGATCATTCATCCAGTGAGCCGGTGCAGTAAAGTGATACTTCGGACGCAGGGGATCATCAGAAACAGCGCTTTGGGCTGCTGTTACTGCTGCATTGGCTTTGGCAATTAAATTCTTATGGACAGCTTCCATTTGATATTATTCGTTAACCAAAGACCCGGGTGTCTCCTCATTTATTCCTGCACCAGTACTCAGATATTTCATAATCAAGTCGATTAAGAGCGCAGCCGTCCATGAAAATTGGTCGGTACCACAACCGGCGCCGGTCAAGGGATTAAAATATTCATAGAATCCGTGATCACGAATAAGAGTAATAGTTTTTTCCGTCAGTTCCTTAGCCTGTGAATGATATCCATATTTTTGCAAACCCTGAATCATCAACCAATTCATATTAATCCATACCGGCCCACGCCAGTATTTAACCGGATCAAATTCCGGAACAGCCATGGAAACACTGGTCAGAGGAAATCCGCTATCCGGCCAGTATTGCTCTGAGGAAAACAAGCGCGCAATTAATCTATCAGCAACAGCTTGGGATGGTATTCCTGTGAATAGAGGAGCATAATTAGCCAGTGTATCCTTCAGAAAAAGACGTCGGTTTTTTAGATCGTAATCACCAAAACTACCACTGGTTTCATCCCATAATTTTGTTTGAATTGCCACCTTCAATTGTCCGCGCCAAGCCTTAATCACTCCGGTATCTGCTCCCAGCAATGTGTCAATTCTTTCCCGGGCTTCCAAATCTACATACAATAGGGAATTGAATAAAACCGGTTGTACAATAAAGGGGCTTTCCTGCAAAATTTGCCCCTGATCGTACTGCGTTTTCCGGAACAGATCGACCAGATAGGAATACTTATTATACTCATGGTCAGTTGGTCTTTCATTCTCAGCGATAATATTCACATCAGTTCGCAGAACCGATTGTGCTTCTTTGGGTACAATGCCCTCCATAATCTGATCCCAGCGTGGTGAATTATCCAGGCCACTTTCCCAGGGATGTATAATATAGACCAAACCGTTGCCATCAGGATTTCGGTTGGTGTGAAAAAAACTGTGATAGCGACACAGACGGGGATAAATAGACCTGAGAAAATCCAAAGCTGAGCGAGTATCACCGGCATTATAATAAATCTGCAAGGCCGCCCAAGCCAATATAGGTGGTTGTGTTATACCGGAAGTGAGAATATTGTCGGGTGCTGCCGGGTTGATCCGACTGGCCCAAAATGCGGGACCGGGAAAATAATCAGACGCCGTGGGATTAAAAATAATGTGCGGTACCATACCGTTTTTCCATTGTCCTCTAAACATAGCACTGATTTCCCGTTGAGCTTGGACCTGATTCAGGTGCGATAGACCGATTGCGATGAAAGCCGAATCCCAATTCCACTGGTGAGGGTAAAGTGAAGGTGCCGGTTTAGTGGCGTTCCCAAAATTATTGGCCGTTAACACCGCACCGGCCTGCTGTATCAATTGCCGGAGTTCTGACTTGGAAAAGGCGCTGGTCATTGGATTTACAACTCGTCCGATGAGAGCATCGAGGAATTCATTTGATTAACCGAGCAACACCCTTAGCCTAAATATCTGCCAACAGACTAAGATTATCTTAGCTATTTTAAGCGCTTCCCGGTGTGAGTATCAAACAACATTATCCTGGCGGTATTGAAATTGATAATAATCTTTTCGCCGGGTTTATAAAACACCAATTGTGGATATTTAATCACTAACGGATTATCAGCCAATTTGATATGAATAATCGTTTCACTGCCTAATGGTTCCGTTACTATTACCTGTGCGGTAATCTGACCCTGGCCGATACTGATGTCTTCGGGTCTGATACCCAGGGTGATCGAACGTTTCTGGTTGCTTTGGTCTTCAATGTCCGTTAGCTCAACTTTTACTCCCGGACCTTCAAACACATTTCCGGTCAGGTCTCCTTCGATAAAATTCATGGCCGGTGATCCAATAAAGCTACCAACAAACCTGTTGCTCGGCACCTGATATACTTCCATTGGTGAGCCTATCTGTTGGGCAATACCATCTTTCAGGATTACAATCCGATCACCCATGGTCATGGCTTCAACCTGGTCATGAGTGACATAAATCATGGTGGTTTGCAGCTCATTATGCAGCTTCTTTATCTCCGCCCGCATCTGTACCCGCAGCTTGGCATCGAGATTAGATAATGGTTCATCAAATAGAAAAACTTTGGGATCACGAACAATGGCACGCCCCAAAGCCACCCGCTGACGTTCCCCACCGGATAATTCCTTGGGCTTTTTCTGTAAATATCTCCCGATTTCCAGAATATTAGCCGCTAGTTTAACGCGCTTAGCGATCTCTTGCTTGGGGAATTTGCGGAGTTTCAAACCAAAGGCCAGATTGTTGTAAACATTCATATGGGGATACAGAGCATAATTCTGAAATACCATGGCAATATCACGATTCTTGGGTGGTTGGTCGTTAACCAGATTCCCATCGATAAATATCTCCCCGGCCGTAATATCTTCCAGACCGGCGATCATCCTCAAAATGGTTGATTTTCCACAACCGGACGGCCCCACTAATACAAGGAATTCCCCGTCGGAAATATCGAGGCTGAAATCATCAATTACTAAGTTATCTTTCGTGTAAGCTTTTTTCAGATTTTTTAATTGAACTGAAGCCATAACTTTTTATTCCAGTTAGTTAGTATATTTTTCCAAGGCGGCTAATAAACATTCTATTGTCGATTCAGCCCCGGAATTACGATTAATATCCGCTGGTGCAATGATCCCGTCAAAACAGCGCCCGGTCAGGGGATCATACAGCTTCTGTCCGGTCACATTATTTCCATTGAACCAATCATAAATACGGTCAGCCCGGATCAAATATTTCTGTTCTTGTGTAACATTCCACAATGCTTTCAGCCCTTGATAGGAAGAATTAATACCATAAGCGATTTGGGGAAATTCGGCCACGGAATAGGTATGATCAGGATTGACCGTAATCCGCCGGGGAAATTGATGATCGATTAAAAATGACGCGAAATTATCAGCCCACAACCGCACACTTTTTAGAAAAACAATATCACCGGTAATTCTATATGCTTCCATCAGAGCATAAGCCTGGGTATTACCCCAACCGTGCCAGACATTTTCCCAGCAAAAGTACATCCCGTTCAGTTCATGACCCGGGACCCTAAACTGACTCGCTACCAGTCCCTGTGACAATTGTTTGATTTCAGTAAAATAATCGAATTCACCGGTCTGGTGCAGTTTAGTTAGAGCCATTACCAACTCACTTGACTTATCAGGAGCCCCGTGGACCAGCCAGGTCGGTTGCTTCCCTAAAAGCGAACTTTCATATTGGGAATAATTACTTAATACTTTTTCGATGTGAACAGTGGCCGCATTTACTTTCAGCGCAATTTCAGCCTGTAAGGCATAATTAAGATTCAATTCGTGGAACAGGTTATAGGCCGCCGCCAATCCGCGTAAACCTCGTATAGCCCACCAGCCAAATTCGGCCTGGCTATTCTTATGAGTTGTATTGATCGTACCATCGGACTCCATAAAATTATACCATAGTCCATCATCGCGGGCCAAGTATAAAAGAAATTTAGTCATCCCTCTGGCAATTGGCAACAGATCGGTACGATCATATTCCAGGATGCTCCTTTCCAAAACTTCCATAAAGCGTCCCACATCATCGACGCAGGTCACACCTTCGCCCTGGGCCGGAACAGGCTGGTAATCCGGCGCTTCAGCGTAAATCCAAAGATAGGTTAATATTTGATCGTCTACCTCGACACTATCAACCAAAGATAATGCATGGTCGAGATTCACTTCAGAGCGGGACTTTGTGGAACAAGCGTTTAACAATAACAACAATCCCGATAGTAAGATAAGGATTCTTAGTTTATATCTTCCCATTTAATGAACCTCTTTAAAAAACAATATCTTTCAATTTCATACTGGCAATACCCAATACCGTATCGGCGCCACCATACAGACAGTAGATCACATCATCTTTCAGGACCGTAGCGCAAGAGAAAATCACATTGGGAACAAAGCCATTGATTTCCCACTCCAGTTCCGGTTCAATGATCGGCTCCGGATACTTGGCTAATATTTTTGAAGGATCATTGTAATCCAACAGTACGGCCCCCAATCGATAAACCTCTTTATCATCCACGCCGTGGTAAATCAGGAACCAGCCATCAGCAATCTTTACCGGCGGACCGGCGATACCAATCCGGTCGGAGTCCCAGGCTCCAGCTTGTGGTGACATTATCTTTTGGTGACCGGTCCAGGTCTTCAGATCATCGGAATAACAAATCCAGATATCGGGATGGCGACGATGGAACATGCAAAACCGGCCACCGAATTTTTCCGGAAAAAAGGATGAATCCTTATTGGGTTCATCCAGCATTACCCCCTGGCGCTCCCAGCTTAGCAGATCCTTTGACTCAGCCATACAAATCCGGTGATCATTTCGAAATCGACCACCGAATCCGGTATAGTTCATGTAGAATGTATCACCTATTTTTACTATTCGTGGATCTTCAGGCCCCCGCAATTCCTGCGGTACATCATTAGACAGAATCGGGGTTTCCTGGCGCTGCCAGTTAATCAAATCCTGGCTGGTAGCATAACCGAAAGTATTGATATAGCGGCCGAATTTTTCATGACCGCCAATGTCGGTCGCACGATAAATGGCGTGAAATAATCCATCGTGATAGACCATCGCAGAATTGAAAACAGCCGCCCGTTCCCATCCATGGCTCGCAATTGGTTCCATCACAGGCCGCGTTGTAAGTCTTTGAAGTTTCATCAATTGATCCTTAAGGGTAATTCTTTTCCAATTATTTTACGACTAAACATTTTTTAATGGCTGAAAATTCCTTGGTTTGCAAACGATAAAAATAAATTCCGGAAGCGAAACTATGCGCATTCCAATTGACTCTATGCAGCCCGGGAGCGTGGTAATCATCTACCAGAACAGCCACATTTTGCCCGAGTAAATTTACGATTGTCAAAGTCACGTGGGTATAGATTGGTAATTCAAACTCGATTGTAGTAACCGGATTGAAAGGATTGGGATAATTCGATCGCAAGACAAAACTGGACGGTAGGACGGGATCGCCATGATCCACAATCAGTTCCTGCTGGTAAAGCGCCGCTATTGCCGAGTCGGACAAAGCTATACTGTACAGGTGAATATCATCAACAATTCCATTAAAATTATAGGCAGTGACCCCTGGTTTTGATTGACCGATCGTAATATCCAGACCGGTTTGCTTGATCCCGCCGGTCAAGGTTCGCGTGCTTTCAGGCTGCCCGTTTACAAGTAATTTCATATGAGCGCCGTCATAAACGCCGGCTACAAAATAGTAATGGGAAGTATCCAATTGTGTATCGGAATCAAGATCGCCGATACCGTTCTGGGCATTGACGGTCCATCGTAATCGACGATCGGTCATATGCGAAAATTTCCAGCGTTCTTCCCAACTACCGTGTGAAAGAGGATAAGTCTCCCCACTGGCCGGTATCTCCCCCGGTTTCAACCAGCAGGTCACCGTGATGGCCTCCTGAAAATTCAACTGTGGTAAATTAGGAATTTGAATGCGATCATCCTGACCGTCAAAACGGTAGGCGGCGGCTTGATTACCATGGCGATCCGGGATCAATTGAGCTCCATATACATTACCATTGTTGGCCTGTCCGCTTTCATCATTGGCATTGCCATTGAAAGGATAGTAGGCCACCAATTCCGGATATTGGTGCTCGGTGGTATCAATCACGGTTACATTGACGCCGGCATGCGTGCTGTTCCCTGCCACATCATGTACAGTACAGGTAATAAAAAAGCTGCCCACCGTATCAGGCGCTATCCACAGCGCCGAAGAATCGGCCCCGCTGACATTACCCCCGCTGGCATGCCAAGTATATTGCAGTGCCTCTTCATCCGGGTCGTAGGCGCTACAGGAAATGACGGATTGGCTTTCTATCAATACTTGTTCCGGTTCCGCCGATAACCCCGTAATGACCGGCGACCGATTTGTGGTATCCGGAATATCAGTATAATGATAATCGACAATGATATTATCAGCCAGAAGCGCATAACCGCGATATGTTATGGTACTGTTACTGGGCACCAACACCAGTACAACCGCCGAATCGCCCGGGATTGGCAGCAGGTAGTCACTAACGATATTATTGGCGATAAAGGAATTAGCAACCGCGTCATATAAATCCATTGAATCCGGTCCGGCAGCAACCAAAACCGATTGTTGAGTATTATACGGATTATAGTATAGATAGGATGGATAAGCCTGATCGTGAAAATAATCGGTCGCCAACAGATCGATGCGTAAAATGGCGCTGACATTGGTAGTGTCAACCAAAGCGCCCAGAATACCAACATGCGAAGCGCCGTACAGACCAAAATTGGTCGGCGCCCAGCCGCCACCGACGGCATCACCAGTAGCCAATGGACTGATGCCCCCCTGCCCCTGATTACGAAGACCTTCGAAGCTGATGCAAAAAGTGGAATCATAGGTAAGTGCCCAAGCTTCACCATCCTGGTTTTCTACCGGCAGGCCATTAGCATAATAATAACGGGAAGCATTAACGAGATTCAGAAGCCATTTACCGATTCCCCGGGCGAAATGATTATCATATCGCACCAGCGGCGCCAGCGCACCGGCTGATTCATAAGTACCCATGGCAAAAGCGTAGCCCTCAGAATCGGTGAGGCTGCCAGCCAGTCCACCACAATCATAACCGTTCCAGTTTCCGGTCACAATACCCCAACCGGGACGGGCTGAACTGGGACCAAAACACCAGTCGACCAGTTTACCGACATCATAATCATAATTCATCTCCGCATTCATGCGCGCGGCGGTATAAGCACCGTAAGGTAACAGTATTTCATAAAGAGGATTATTATTTCGCGCCTGCAGATAATCCAGGCCCCATTCGGCGGCCTGGAGAAAATCAGAACCACCGGTCTTCAGCCAGGCGTTGTATTCCAGCCAGGCGATCCCGGCCGCTGCATCCGGCTCACGCCAATAGCCATTATACACCGGTGAGAGCGACTGAAAATTAAAGTAAGTATAATTGAAATCGGGTAGGCTGGTTGAACTGCCCCCCATTACAACACTGGCCTGATACCACTGTTGTGCGACAGAAATAAACTCCAGGTTAAAATTATTTTCCGCCGGGTACATATCATAGAGCTGGTAGAATAAAATATTCGGTAACAAATCGTACCAGAATGAAGCGCCCCAGCCGTCCGGGGCGTTATTCAGGTAGATACCACAAGAATTCGGCGCAAAATATTTCCGACACATCCGGACCCAATTGGAACCATTCTGATCGCTTTTATCCAAACCGACCAGCGTGGCCGACACAACGGCCGCCATGGTATTAATCGCTTCACCGCTGTTATTACTGCCGCCCACGTAGGAAGGCAGACTGAAAGTAGGTTGCGCATCGATCGTATAGACCAAATCCCATTCGATCAGCGGTAAATAAGTACCCTGACGATTGAAATCAAAGACAAAATTATCATAATCCAATGCCACCGTTTTCCAGTCACGGATGTGCAGAGGCTGAGGCAGGGCTGGCATCAGTTCGACCCGGGCTATGGTATATTGTTCCTCCGGACTTGAAAAACAGATACCAATAAAGCTCAACAGACAAATTGTTAGTTTTGAGATTTTCATTACCTACCCTTTTAATCCTGAGGAGGCCATACTTGCTATGAAATGGCGTTGTAGCACGAGATAAATTATTATAATCGGAAGGGACATAAGGGTCGCCGCCGCGAGTTGCGTACCCACCTGTGATTCAGCTTGGCCACCAACCGCGTAGAGAGCTACCATCTGTGGCATAGTCATCATTGATAATTTGCGCACTACAATCATTGGCCAAAGGGCTTCATTCCAGATACCCATGTAGTGAATAATTCCGACTGTAATCAAGGCCGGCTTTGAGAGCGGCCAGAAAATCCTGAATAGAATCCCCAATTCGCTTAGCCCGTCAATCCGGGCCGCGTCAATAAGATCATGCGGTACCTGCATGAAAAACTGGCGGAAGAGCAAAATCGCGAAAGCACTTATTGTATACGGAACAATGAGGGCGGCATATGTATCCACCCAGCCAAATTTCACCATCAGCACATACAGCGGAATCAGGGTTAGTTGGAAAGGCAAAACCATCGTGAAGAGAATAATATTGAAGATGACACTGCGACCACGGAAGCGCAGGCGCGCCAGCGCATAGCCGGTCATCGAACTGAGTACCAAAACGCTGACGGTCGAAATAAGCGATACAATTATACTGTTAAACAAGGCCCGGAAAAGCGGAATTTTACCCAGCATTATCCGGTAACTATCGAGTGACCAGCTACTGCCGAAAGGACTGAAATTCATTACTTCAATTTCGGGTTTTAAAGTACCGCCGATCATCCAGAAAAAGGGATAGATAAACATCAACGCCAGCACGGTGAGTAAGCTGAGCAGAAACAGTTTTTTAATTTTACCTTTCATCTAAACCTCGCGCTCCACAAAGCGGCGTTGAATGATAACCACTGTCATGACAATAAATGCCAGGGCAAAACCAATCGTAGCGGCATAACCCATTCTGAAAAACGAGAAAGCCTGGCGATAAATATAAAGGACACCGGAAAGGGTTGAATTCATCGGTCCTCCTCCGGTAATGACATAGGGCTCAATAAACAGGCTGAATCCTCCCAATGTGGATAAGATCAACACCACCACGAAAACCGGGTTTATCGCCGGTATGGTAATATGAAAAAACTTTTGCACGGTTGAAGCGCCATCAATATCCGCGGCCTCATATAAGTGTCTTGGAATACCTTGCAATCCGGCCAGAAAGAGCACCACATACAGGCCGATATTCTTCCAGGTTGCCATCATCGCGATCGAAGGCATAGCCCAACTCGGATCAGTAACCCAAGGTACCGGATCGATACCAAATTCATATAATAGCTGGTTCAGTATTCCCAGATTGGTGGAAAACATCTGTTTCCACAGGATAGTAACGGCCACGCCAGACACGACAACCGGGAGGAAAAAAGCAGCCCTGAAAACGCCCTGAGCGGGGATTTTGCTATTCAGGATCGCCGCCAACACTAAAGCGAAAGACACTTGTAACGGAACATGAATTATTAGAAATATTAATGTATTTCCAATTGATTTCCAGAACAAAGGATCGCCGCCAAGCTCGATGAAATTGCTTAAACCTACCCACTCAAGCGGCCCCACAATCGACCAGCGGTGAAAAACCAATACGAAGGAAAAGATTAAAGGATAGGCAACAAACAAAGCAAAAAAGATATAATAGGGCGCAACCAGCAAGTGTCCCGCCCGCTGTTCACGGCTGACCATTTTTATTGTTGGCAACTTCATCTTAAAGCCCCCGGGCTTTCAATACGTTAGCACTCCTTTTTACGGCTCGGCTAAGACCCTGCTGCGGGTCCCTCCGGCGTTGAATACAGACCGCATCAAACTGTTCATTAATAGCGTCAAATACTTCCTGTAAGGCCGGATTCTGGTCAAATCCACGGGTATAGGGCACCAATTCGGCAAATTGTCCCATCATCGGATTCTCTCTGAAATAGGGAATATACAGTGAGTCTGGCAGCAGGTTTTTCCGGAGCGGCAGTTGCGCACATATTTCCAGTAAACGCAGGTCCGCCTGGCGTGAGATAAGGAATTTCACAAAATTCCAGGCTGCTTCCGGGTGTTTGGCCGTCGAAAATATCCCAATACTTTTCGGATCGCCGAAAGTGTAATAATCTCCTTTAAAATCATCCGGCACCGGAATAGGTCCGAAGGCATATTCGAAGCCCGCGGGTTTAAACCGTTCGGTATGCGAAATATTCCAAGGGCCCGTTATATGGGCGGTTATGTGTCCCCGCAGGAATTGATCACCGATAAAAGTGGAATTGGCGTACCAGCCTTCCTGGAAACCACGTGCAAAAAATGCGAATATATCCAGTGTTACCTGGTTATCAAAATTGATTTCACAGTTATTTTTTAGAATGGTTTGACCACCACTGGCAGCTATAAAAAAGGGGTAGAAATCAAATAGACGTTGGCGCCATTCCGAGATGATGTTGATATCTCCCATCCAGCGATCGTCCCGTCCGTCACCATCCGTATCACCGCTCACCAGTTCTGCCAATTCCGCCCATTCCGACCAAGTAGCAGGCAGATGATCGTAACCAACTTCTTTAAGGATACCCATATTGTACTGCACCATAACCGGATTTCCTTTCCAAGGTATCTGGTACAGCTTTCCATCAGCGGCAACAAACGTATGCAATAAATCTTCGGGAATACGTTGAGCGAGATAATCACGTCCATCGTCGAAACTATCAACGGGCACAAGAACATGGCCTTTAGCCAAAAGAGGAACAATCACCGGAGGGACATTTGAACAAATATCCGGAGCGGTACCGCCGGCCGCTGCAATAATCAGCACTTCTTCGCCGCTCCGTCCTTCTGGCAAGGGCTGCAGAATCACCTGCGTATCAGGATGAGCGGAATTCCATTCGGAAACAAGTTCTTCAGCAAGTTCGATTTCATAGGGATTAGTGGATGACCAATAGGTTAACCGCACGATTCCGTCCGTGTCAGAAACTTTTCCGCAGCTCAGCAGGAAGATAACAGTAAAAGACAAAAAACAGACTGTATTATTCTGCATTAACTTCTTCAATAATTCCACCTGAAAATCCTTGACATTTAGTTGGAATACTCCTTCACAATATCATTTTGGACAGACATTCTTTTACCTCAATAAAACCATTTTTTTAACAGTCCGAAAATCACCAACTTTCAGTTGATAAATATAGACACCGGAAGCGACAGTTTTGCCCGCATTATTTTTTGCATCCCATAAAATACTGTGATTGTCGGCGGTCATCTCACGATCGACCAGCGTGCGAATTTCCCGACCCAGAATGTCGTAAACAGCTAAAGTCACATGACTATCCTGCATTAATTGATAACGAATTGTGGTTATGGGATTAAACGGATTGGGATAGTTTGGATAAAGGTAAACCATCTGTGGTAGCAAGTTTTTATCATTTTGGTCGATACTTAAAGCAGAAATTGCCCCGGCATTAGTTAACAGATCATCCAGATCTTCACCAAAGACAACAGCCATGGAAAAGTAAGTAGTTTCACCGCTGTGTAAGGGGAAAGATTCGGAAATAATAAAACTGGCCAAGTTGTTAGGACATATATCATATTCAATTATACCGCTGGTGAATATCTGCCAGTTTTCTTCGTCATCCCTAAGTTCATATTCATGAGTTGCGAAAAACCTCGCCGTGTTAACCGTTAAATCATCGGATTCAGCGGGGTCCGTTTTATCAAAATTAGGTTCGCCAATGGTCGGAATCCCATCACTCTCCCCGGAATCACCGGTTCCCGGGACACCGTCCATACCTACATCATCAGTCATTGGATTCCAATCACCATCGTCATCAATACCATTATCCCTGGACTCATCAACTAACCCATCTCCATCATTATCAATGCCATCATAAGAATCCCCGGGCATTTCTAAAAATTTAAATCCCATATAACCAACCGGATACCAATTATCGGGAGAACCATAACCATCGGTATCATAAAAATAAACCATTTTTTCTTCAGGAAGGTAGGTTCCACAATCATCACCACCATCCTCTACTCCACCGATACCGGCATCAATATATAATCCCAGTACGACTTGCTGATAATCGAAATCCGAAATGTTTTTAATAGTATAATGCCAGAGAAGAATGTCTTCATACCGTGGATCATTCCACGCGTAACCACGGACGTCTACAACAAGCCCAAGTCCCCCACGGGATGTATCTTCACTTGTCGGATAAAAGTCCCATTCCTGGTCTTGATAATCGTCAATCACAAAATATGTTTCCTGATCGGCGATGGTTACACCGCGTCCGTTAAACCCATCCCAATAGCCATCCCATTGCGGTGGTCGATTAGGCCAGTGAGTGGGCCAACTTTGGGACTGATTACTCATAGCTGGCGTCTCAAAGAATAGAGGATTAAAATAACCGGGTAGAGGTTCCCAACCCCAAGGTATGTCTTCCGGACTCTTATCTACAAATTCCCGGTATTGGGTCTCCATAGGATGAATGATGTTTCCACTAATATCCTGTGTTTCGGCCTGGATGATGAAAGCAACCCCATCGCAATAATGTTTACCAAGGGAAGGCCAATTGGCGGATGGCTCATTCGGATAGTCGGTGATTTCACTATAGTTTTTAAATAGTGTACTGACCAAACCGGCATCCAGAATTCCCATTCTTCTAAAGACCCAATGGCCACAAAATCCCACACCCTCACCTTTTAAATTGATGGTGATTGAATCGGTAAATACAGCATCGGTCAGAGAAATTGTCAATTCGCTGGAATCGGGACCAACAACTCCAGGCTCAAAAGTAACAGGAATCTCCTGTATGGTATAAGCAGGTACGTCAAATGGTAATGATAAATTAGAATTGAAAGAACCGGGATTAGAAAAAGTAAGACTTGAAATAGTGAGGGGTTGACTTCGCAAATTGTAAATTTTGAAGGGATAGGTGTTATTGGTTTGTAACGCCACTTTCCCCATCTCCAATTCCAGGAACTCAACCGAGAATCCGCTTCCACCATAGGCACCCATATCATTGCGGGTATCATCAAGATCATTATAAAATGCCATAGGATACCCAGCATCGATGCAGGGAGAAGTCGGCTGTAAGTGAAAATTTCCATTTTCAGCATCAACAAATTGCGGAAGTTGATCGATATTACCTTCGCCGATCCAGCCACCCTGTATATCACAATAAAGAAATTCATTAGAATTATCGAGATAATCAGGAAAAATATCATTCTCCCAAATAATTGAATTAAAAATTAAATTATTGCTATTTAAGTATAATATACCATCAAATGCTAAAGATCGGTTATTGTAAACTATACAGTTAGTTAATTTAAGTGGCGAAAATCCATCTGTAAAAATACCTCCACCAAATCTTGATGTTTCATTCCGATAAATGATTGAATTCATAATCAATGGAGCCGAATTAATACTGGCTACTCCACCACCACCATAAAGAAATCCAGTATTCAACTCAATAGTGGCATTATTATTTCTGATTCTACAGTGGAGGATTGTCGGATTAGAATTTTCCAAACAGATAATTCCGCCATTGCCATTTTCAATGGTAAAACCAATGATCATGGCATTGTGGCTTTCACCGTTTTCAAAGGTGACAACTCTTTGTGTACTATCGCCTTGAATAATTGTGCTATCCATTCCCAGTTCGCTCAGTACCACAATATCCTTGCCCAAAAAGTTAATGGATTCCTGATAGATCCCCGGCGCTACCAGAACGGTGTCACCATTATTCGCTATATTTATACCACCCTGGATAGAATCCACATCGGCGGGAACAAAAATAGTAGCTGCAAAAGAAAAAGATATTACCGTAATAAAAATTACTTGAATTTTAATCAGGTATAAGCTCATTTTTGCAGGACCAATTTTTTAGTCCGGGAGAAGTCGTTTAATCTTAATTGACAAAAATAAATACCGGATGGCAGATTACCAGTCTCCCAAATGATCTGATAGTTACCCTGCTTTTGCCACCCGCTAGTCAGCGTTTCAATCTCCTGCCCCAGAACATTAAATATCTTCAAAGCCATATTTCCCGAAATCGGAAGAGAATACTCAATCGTAGTAACCGGATTAAACGGATTAGGATAGTTTTGCTGTAGTTGGAAAGAGGTAAGCAAGCCCCTGTTCACATCTTCTGTGACATTGACAGTTCCTTTATAGATAGAAAAGGAATCAAAAATAGTGCCGTCAGGTTTAATGGCAGCTAATGTTAATAGTGAATCCTCAATGGTAATATTATTACAATGAAGAGTGCTTTCGGAATAAATTGTCCAGCTACTGCTACCCACTGCGCGGAGTGGAGCTCCACCGCCTCCGGTGACAATGTAATAAACATCGTTGATGAGGGATCTTTCATAATTGTGGTCATGACCATTGAATACGATGTCGACACCGTAGGTTTCAAACAGACTACACCAGGCTTGCCGGACAGAAATATCACTGCCGTGGTCCCCGGAACTATAGGGAGGACGGTGAAAGAAGACAAAAATCCATACTGCTGAATCACTGGCAGCAATCAAGTCGGTTTCCAGCCAAGTCCGTTGATCGCCGTAAAGGTTAGTTTCCGTGTTTAAACAAATAAAATGGGCATTCCCGTAATTTATAGAATACCATTGTTCATTCCCGGGGAAATGCCAATAATTAAAATAAATCGTGGCATTTTGTTCATGATTACCAAGAGCGACGAAAAAGGGTGTATCTTCCAAAAGTACCTGATTAGTAGTAAACCACTTTCTCCACAGATCCGGGTATTCACCATTTTCAACCAAATCTCCCGTATTAAAAACAAGATCGGGATTAATTTCGATAATTCGGGAGACAACCATTCCCCGGTGAACATCATTGGTTCGGGTATCACCGTAGGCGACAAAAGTGAAGGGTTCAGTGTAGAATTTAGCGGTGGAGAAGGTATGGTCGGTTCCTATTTCCCCGGTGGATGAAAGTACTCGATAATGATACTCTGCCGAAGGTTCCAATCCGGTCAGTTCCACGCTATGCAATACCCCAAAGGATGAATCATAGCCACTAAAACCATAACTGTCATCCGGTCCGAACTCTACTAAACCGTCACCCACCGTTTCAGTACTCCATGAAATAGTCATTGTGGTCTGTGGATCATTTACCCATGAGAGATAGGGTCCAATCCGCGGCCATCTGAAAACTGTATCACGAACTACTAATGTACTATCGGGGACTTCCAGTATTCGAAAATCGATCAGCTCCCCGATAGGACCACGTTCTACCGTTGAAGAGCTCCCTTTTGTGTATTTATAATAGACAGTTTCATTGACTGTTAAATCTGCCTGGAGTTCCCAATTTCCATTAGTGTTTTCAGTTAGGAATACGGCGTCAATGTCCCAATTCCCAAGCTCCGGAGCGCTGCCCCAGATGTAGATTGTATCCGTCGTGGCAGTTTCTTCAGGAACAGTTACTAAAAAAGTAATCTCTGAAGCAAAGGTCGGTAATAGAACAAATAATAAACATACTAAATAACCAACAAATGTCCTTATTATAAAACAGTTTTTCGGTGTTGTACGGTCTTCCATTCGGAAAAAAATCATATGGGTGTGACACATTAACTGCTTAACCGATTATTGATTTAGGCCTAATTCATCTGCATTAATCATAAGTTCAAAATTGTAGATAAAGTGTAAATCTTTGAACATCAGGCAAACGACCAAAGTCGGCATAGGCATAATCAACCCGGATAGCTGATGACCCGAACAATTTGTAGCGCAAGCCACCGCCCAGGGTGAGACCTTCTTCGGAATCTTGTTGTCCAAGAGCTTTATAACCACCCCTGATAAATAAGGTATTAAAAAGACTCCACTCAAATCCGGTGTTCACACTTTCGGTATTATTGATAGGATGTAAGGCATCAACGGCCATCACCAACCGTGTCGCTTTGGTATTGAGGAAAGTATAGGAAACGCCAAATTGCATATTCAACGGTATGGGCCATTTATCGGTTAACATTTTCCCCATAATACGGTCGTTATTTCCATCGATCAGAGGATCGGTATCATGATAAATTATTAAATCACTACCGTCCATTTGCATTGACGAACCGAAATTGCTGATACAGGCGCCGATTACCAAACCTCCCAAACCGGTGTGGTACAGGGTACCGATATCCAGGGCAATACTTTGAGCTTGTTCATGCCAGATCCGCTCACTGATATATTTAACATTCATCCCAAGCGAGAACCGGTCGGTCAGATTTTTTGCATAGGATAATCCAAAGACCAAATTAGAAGCATTAAAATACTCACCGGTGCCGTCTGCATATTCCACCGTACGGACTTTCATGCGCGGGATCGTAACCGAGGTTACAAAAGCCCCCAGGCTGCCGTATCGCTGTAATGGAATTACCGCTCCCACATGATTAAAACTGATATCGATCAGCCAATCAATATGCTCAAAGATAAATTCTCCATTACGTAATCGACTGATGCCGGCCGGATTCCAATAGATCCCAGAAGCGTCATTCGCGACCGCAACAAAGGCGCCGCCCATGGCTATGGCTCTTGAACCGATACCGACTTCAAGAAATGATGCGGCCGTTGTTCCCACATTAGTTAAACGGCCAGTATCACCGGCAGTAGATACGGTTAAGCAACTGAAAATAATCGCCAACAGAATTGGTAATTTTAGCTCATGCCACATAATTTTCTCCGATGTAATCACGGTAATAAGGTGCTAACAAAATTTATCTTACGCGAAAGTCCGGTGCTTGATGTGACAACGCTGTACAAAACGCTGGTATCGATATTGCTTTCCGAAAAACCACGCAAGGTTGACAGATAATCGGCATAATAGTCGGCAAACTGTTTTTCCAACTGAGTACTATCTGTCACTTGGTCTTTAAAATCGGTATAAATTTCCTGGCGCACCCGGTCCGCCAGTAGTTGTTCACTCCAATAACGGCGTTCCTTTTTAACTGAACGGCGTTCAGCGAGCCCTTCGGACAAGCCTTGTTCGGACAGGACAAAGTCGCGAATATAAATTGCTGCGGCATTTTTAACACCGGCCAATACACTGGACCGGTTGGTATAGTTAATCGGCAGCGGTTTAACGCTATAATGAAAAATAAAATCTTCAATTGTCCATGAATAATCACCGAAATCGGCCAATGCTTGCTTTAATAGGCCGGTGTCTTCATTGATTAGTCCGGGAATCTCGATCGTCTGCTGCAATCTCAATTCGGGAGGAATTTTTTGACAGAATTGCCAAAGATAATCACTCAATTTTTTTAAACCACCAGATTTGAACCGCAGTTGTTGCGGAGCCATAATTTCACGCACATAATTGAAAGCGAGGCGATGTTCCTTGCGATGCCTGATTACGGTCGCGATAGAGGCCTGTTTGGTAACATAATCATTTTCCGTGAGCAGTATTTCCTGTTCATTATCCATGACTATGAATAAATGATATTTACCAGTATCCCAGATTGGTTCCGAGGGCTGGCCGAGCTCAAGTTTATACAATATTGATTCAAGCTCTGCTCGAAGGTCATTCCAACCAATTAGATCGACCGGGCCATATTTCGGATGGTCGATTGTCTTCAGACCTTCCAACATTGGTGAGTGTTCAAGCTCGAGCAATTTACCAGTTGTCAATTGATTATCAGGCAGGGAATCAAATTCGTAATGTTTGACGAATAAGGTCTTTTTACCGCGTTGATAAGCCTGTCTTTTTTCGTCATCACTAACTTGTACCCCGGCTCGAATATGATCAAGAAATAATTCACGAACAATAGCCGCGCGCTGGTAGTAATCTACGATGCGGTTAATCTGTTGATCCGCTTCAATACCTTGTTGGCGGCCCACCCCGGCCAGCATGACGCGATCAATGATACCTTCCAAAATCTGATCGTAGGCTATTTTATCAGCTTGCTGGGTGATTGAAGTCGGAGCATATTCATAGGCCAGGACAAATTCATCAACCGCTATCTTACGGCCGTCAACTTCGGCAATGATCTTAACCTGATCGATTTCCCGTTCACAGCCAAAGTGGAGCATTAAAACGGTTCCCAGGATCAAAAGTCCATAGCGGTCTTTCAGGCTCATTTTATGACCGCAAACTTCCCGGTTATTTCACCAATGCCAGGCGCATCCACATGGTAGAGATAAATTCCGTAGGCGATTTCCTGTCCATCTTTTGAAAGCAAATCCCAGGGTTCCATTCCATCCGATGCGGTGCTATGATGTTCGATCGTATCAACCAAATGTCCCCGCAGATTATAGATACGTATGGTACAGTCTTGCGGAAGATGGAAGAAATGCAGACGCCGCTCACCACGGCCAAATTTATAATAATGCCGTGGTTCCCAAGATACGGTAACTATGTAGGGGTTTGGTACGACACAGATATCTTTCAATTCATTTTTAGCCAGGGTTATACTTGAATCCGGTCCCTGAACTGTGAATCGGAATACATCGCCTTGATCCTTGACAACCCAACTGGTATCAATTATCATATCACTGGTATCAAAAACCATCGTATATACCGTAGCTCGAAATGGCTTCTTGGTTTTCACCAGATAAGTTTCGCCGGCTTCAGGCGGATCAACCGTCAGCCAGGTAGTATCGAGTACCGGGATACCGTCCTGCAAAACAGTATCAATTCTCATTTTACTGTCAAACCGTATGGTCCAGCTGGGATGTGTACCAAGTACAAAATCATTATCCGGAATAATTATAACAATATCATCACCATTACTGTATTTCCCATCTTCGTCGTTATCAACCAATGCGTGCTCCAAAGTAACTGAATCTGTTTTATTGAATACCACCACGTTTGTCGGTAGGGAATGCAATCCATAAAAATCTTTGGAATAGATATCGACAGAATCTGTATCAATAAAGGTTATTTCAAAATCCGCCGGCATCCGCAAATTCCATAATTCGTTTAAGATTAGTATATCATACTCCTCAGTCATGCGAACCTTAACCCCATAGTCCGAAGAACCGACTATCCAATGACTTTGCTCCTCATCCCAGTCAACAGTAGTATCGTTATAAACAGACACTACCATTCCATCAAAATTCGGACTTTCCTGGCCTTCGAGGTTAATCAGTATTGAATCAATTATAATCGAATCTTTGACCACATCTCGTATCACAAAATAAGGCTCGGTACTGTCATGGAATTTTGTATCCTCAAGAAAGTTCATTTCATAGGTGGTTTGCCCCGACCGGACGGAGTAATCTTCAATTATCTGTACCGCTACCGTACCGGTGCCCGGCCCAATATGCTGTAAATCCTCGATCAACAGGGGTTCAATGTAGCCGGCCGCCGCTGGTCTTGGTGTGCCTCTTCCGGTATTAATATCCATAAATGTGACTTCACCTACTGAATTGGTTTTAATGATCGATGAACATTCGGAAGGAGGAATCCCCTCAACACTGGTAGGTCCATAATCAACCAACCCATAATCATAAGAAACGACTGCATAATAATATGTTTGACCATTGTTCACGTCTGTATCTATCCAGCTATGTTTAAGCCCGGTATCTTTTCCCAAATTATATTTAATTCCATATATATCTACCGGATGAGGTCCTGACTTTCCGTCTCTCAAATCAAATTGAGCCACTGGTTTTCTAAAGGTCAGGTTACCATAGGAATCGGTGATCACTTTATTTTCCAGAAACTGTGGTTCGGTACTTTTATAAATTATGTAGCCTTCAAAATCGTATTCCTGTAAAAATGGATCGAATGATTTTTCGGCTATATCATCCCAAATCAAAGTTACCTTGCCATCACCGGGCAGTACTTTCACAGTCGGTTTAAGCGGTGGTTTGGAAAAGCGGTAATCCGCATTATAGATTTGCTGTACAGTACGTTTATTCTTTATCAGATCATCCAGATCTTCGCCAAACAACAGCGCCATGGAATAACGTTCGGTTTGCCCGACTAACAAAGGAAATTTGCCGGAGGAAAAAAACATGGCCAGGTTATTAGGTTTAAGAATTTGATCGTGGGGAGGTAATGCCCGTCGAAAAACATCCCAGTTTTCTTCATCATTTTTCAATTCGTAATAGTGGGTAGCGAATACGTTAAAGCCCGTTAAACCGATTTGATCGGATTCATCAGGGTCAGTTTCGTTGTAATTGGGTTCGCCATCGGTAGGGAACCCATCGCCCTCTCCATCATCCGGACCCTCATAATGCAAGTCATAAGGACTTACCCCATCTTCCCCCACATCATCATTCAATGGTTCATCCTCATCCCAAACACCATTGGCATTCAGATCCGTGTAAGGGATCCAGTCGCAATCTTCATCTTCTGACCAGTGGGGTCGCGGTGTTTGTAAATAATAATCGGTGAAGTTGTCCCATAGAGCACCTTCAAAACCATAGGGATAATCTGATAGATATACACCTGGTCCGGTACTGTATCTTTTTTCATCGATGATACCATCATTATCATTATCCTCGTCATCGGATTCAATTCCCGGGCTTTCCAGAAAGGCATATCCGGCATACCCGACCGGGGACCAGTTACCCGGTGTACCTTTTCCATCGGTATCATAGGCGTAGGCAATATCCAGATCCACATCATATTGACCGATATCATCAGCGCCGTCTTCTACACCACCAATACCCCAATCAATATATTGAGCATAAAAAGTCGAATCATAATCATGGGTCGATTCATTGGTGATATTATACAGCCAGAAAATACAGTCTTCCGCCAAAACTTGACTCCACTGAAAACCACGCGCTTTTACCCACAAGCCTAAACCACCGCGGGTTGAATCAGTCTCATCACAATAATAATTCATTTCCAGATTCGGTTCCTTATCGGGATCATCATCAAAAACGAACATTGTCTCCAGATCGGCATTGAAAATACCCTTTCCAAAATAGCCGTTCCAGTACCCATTCCAGGAATCCGGTTTATCCAACCAGTGCGTTGGCCAGCTTAGCGGTTCGTTGCTCATGGCCGGTACTTTATTCTCACGCGTGTCCATATTAAACCAGTAAGGGCGCGGTTCAAACCCCCATAGTATACCTTCAGGTGATGTATCCACAAACTCACGGTATTGGGTTTCCATCGGATGAATTAAAACACTATCGCCATTCAGGACTTCGGCCGATACAATCAGGGCTACGCCATCGCAATAATGTTTACCCAAAGACGGCCAATTAGCAGATGGTTCATTGGGATAGTCAGTTACCTCACCATAATTTTTAAAAAGCGTTTTAACCAGGTTACCATCCATCAACCCTAACCGACGATTTAGAGCATCACCACGCATATCCAGAGGCGTCTGGGCTATTATTGAGTCAAATAGGAACAAGATTGTCAAAATTTGCATCAGCCAGAATAAATCTTGCCTGCCAACCAAAAAAAGGTTCAGTTTTTTAAACGACATAGGTCTAACCTTTACCATATTGTTTATTGGATTGCCAAATTAAAATCCAAAAGAAATACCGACAATAATTCTACGCGGTTTATAATAATAATCCGGTCGGGTAAAATATTCTTCCTGGGTCCGAATTCCTATATAAGTCTCAAAGTTCATTTCATAGGCGTACTCGGCTGAACCACTGGATTTGAACACTTCTTTATTATTCCTGGCATCCAAGAGATTATAGATTTTTAGATAGGGATGCAGTGTACTGCCGCCCAGCTGAATATCTTTGGTTAGATTTAAATCAATCGTCATGGTCGTCGGTTTCCGTTCACCATTTAAAATCCGATTCGAATAACGTGGCGATGATCTGGTATAGGGCGTACCACTACCAAGTTTTCCAATTAGACTGATGTGGAAACCACTCTGGGTAGTAGTAACACTGGCATTCAATGAATGGGTCTGATCCCAGTCCAACGGTTGTCTCTTCTTTTCTCCCTGGATTGGCGGATCCTGCCCCTGGTTTAACCATTCATCATTTGGATCGGAAGCATTACCGGTGGCCACCTGATAAGTATAATCGATTGAAAAACCGAAACTGCCGGCGCGTCGTTGAAGCTGTTCCAAGGCGATGGTCACACCTTTGACATTAGCATAATCCTTATTTATAAATCGCCAGAATTTGCCACCATATACGTCGTTGCGAGTCTCCTGGCTGATTAAATCACGAATATCTTTGTTGAATCCAGTCAGTTCGATCGTCAGATCGCTGGTCAAGGCCTGTTTAAATCCAAGTTCATATTGAACTGTTTTCTGCGGCTTTAATTCCGCATTGCCCATGGCATTGAACCGTCCGCGGGGTGGTTGATCTCCGGCAATTTGTATCAATGACACCTCAAATTCAGGATTGACATATAAATACTCAAAACTTGGCACCTGGAAAAAATGACCGTAAGAAAAATGAATCACACCTTCATCCGAAATAGGATACGCAATTCCAAACCGTGGACTTATTTGTGAAGATGAGTGCGCTTTAATCCTATTGGCCGTCCTGGTATCATAGTACTGGTCCAGCACAACTCCATCCGGGTTAAAGAAATCATAACGCAAGCCGGCATTAATGATCATTTCACCGATCTCAATTTTATCCTGAATATAAGCTGCGATTTCGTGCGGGTTATGGGTATAGGCATTATTATACGAACCGGATTGTGGTGCAACTCGTAAGCTATCATTTTCATCAAAATAGAGATATTTTTCATGTAACCATAATTTATATGATTTATAACTGACGCCTACATCAATCTTCTGTTGTTTGGTAATCTGGCTGGTTAAATCCAGTTTAGCAACATTAGTCAGATTACTGCGCCGGTGCTGCCACATTCGCATCCCCCCGGTCGAAAAACCGGTAGCGCCGGTGCCCGTCAAATAGGACAAAGGTACATAACGTGAATCGTTAGTGTCGGCATAAACATATTGTCCGTATTTAGAAAACATCTGGGACAGGTTGACCACTACAAAAGTACCGGAGGTAAAAATATGATTATATTGAATGGAATTCTGATAGTCGATACTCGCCCGCTGATAATTACCATCCGGATTATATTTAAAGAGTTGCTCATATTCACGGAAGTCTTTTTTCTGGTAGAGTGAGGAAACACTAATTTTATCGTGACTTGAGAGTCGATAAGTGAGTTTACCATTCAGAGTAAGCTCCTGATTGGGATTCATGGGAACATATTCTTTATCCCCGGAGGATTCGATATAGGGATTATCCCGATCACCTGTAAAATCCGAAGAATCACTAGGCATGAATAATCTCTGACCATAAATCCAGCCGTCATTTTTATATAAGCGTCCCAAAGCAAAAAAAGTTAATTTATTTCCCAGCCCAATTACTGGCCCACTAAGATTGAATTTAATATTTTGAATCGCTGTTGGATGAAATTTATCGATGTAATAATATAGATTGGTATTGGTGCTAAAATAATTTCCCATAAAATAGGATACTTTGCCTTCAAAATTCTGCTGACCCTCCTTGGTAACAACATTGATTATTCCGGACATGGCTTGTCCATATTCAGCATTAAAGGTGCCACTGATAACTTCCACTTGCTCGATCATATCATTATCAAGTTCGAATAAGGCATCACCGGAATACGCATCATTCATGGGAATACCATCAATAATATACATTACTTCATTAGAGCGCCCACCTCTGAAATGCCCTTCATAGACGCCGGCTTGCAGACTTAAAAGATCGTCGAATTCCTCAACCTGTAACTGCTCAATTTGATCGCTACCAATTCTGAAGGTTGTGGAAGTGGCATCCAATTTGACAGCCGGTTCACGGGCAATAACAACAACTTCCTCACCTTGTAAAGTTGACATCTCCATAAAAAAATCAATTGTTGTGTTCAGGTCTATAAGAACTTTTACATTCTTCTGAATAACATTTTTATAACCAATCATGGTGGCTCTTAGAATATATGTTCCCGGACGCACATTCAATATAACATAATACCCATCAATATCGGCCGCAGCTCCGAGAGAAGTACCTTCCACAATAATATTAACCCCAATCAATGGTTCGCCATTGGCAATTTCGGTTACCCGACCTACTATTTTACCCGTTGTTCCCGACATTAGCGCCACCGGAAGAGCCAGGATTGCCATTATGAAAAGTAGCCTTTCGATCTTCATTGAATTCTCTTTCAGCTAGGTTACCAGGTTCGGATTGAACAATATTATAGAGCCGGCGTCAACAAACGCCGGCTCCATATTGAAGTAGAATTATCGAATCAACAACATTTTTTTGGTGATTCGAGTATCCTTGGTTGTCAGGGTGTAGATGTACACACCGGAAGAAACTGTTTGACCAAAATCATTTTGGGTATTCCAGCTTATCTGATATCTACCTTGTGCATGCACACCATTGACCAATGTACGTACTTTCTGACCTAACAGGTTATAAATAGTCAGATTGATCCATTCATCGTGTGGTACGGCAAAATCAATCATCGTAATTGGATTGAATGGATTCGGATAGTTCTGACTCAATTCGAAATCGGTTGGAATCTGGTAAGATTCATTACCATCATCGACTGCCACCAGAGGCGGCGCCACAACCATCTTTATTGCACTGAAGTCATCGAACCAGGCTGTCCCGGTAGGATTGGATGTGAAACGCGCCCGTACTGAAATACCAGTCGCGTCATCCGGTGCCTTTTCCGCTACCTCATAGTGCGTCCAACCCGTGGCAGGATCGCGCTGATCGATGTACACGAACTTGTCACCACCGGCTAAACTCCACTCCGTTGCAATATTCCCGGAATGGAAGAAATAACACAGGGCAATCCGTTCGTCCAGCCGTTCCCGGAG
>JABMQW010000076.1 GCA_013203115.1 Fidelibacterota bacterium | reverse complement strand
TATCGGCAATTTCCCCCAGCGTACAGCGGCTCCGTACACAATCAATAATAGTTGGCAGCAGGTTTTCAGAACCAGCAGCCCTTTGAGATAAAACATTAAGCTGATTGCTGACGGTGGAATTATCCCGTTTCTTTTTGAAATCATTAATATGTTTTTTCTGCTGTTCCACCGCAGCCAGGTTTACTTTTGAAGTCGCTGCTTCGGCCGGATCATCGTCAATATATTTATTTACTCCAATGACAATATTAGTTCCATCATCCACGCCCCGATGATAATCATAGGCGCTGCGGGCAATTTCATTCTGAATCCATCCTTGTTCGATTGCTTGGACTGCGCCACCGATATTGTCAATTTCAGCAATTATTGTGCGTGCTTCCTGCTCTATATTGTCCGTCATTTCTTCAATAACATAACTGCCCCCAAAAGGATCAGGATGGTTAGGGAGACCGGTCTCATTTGCAATTATTTGCTGGGTCCGCAGGGCGACTCTGGCAGCTTCCTCCGATGGCAGCGTCAAAGCCTCATCACGGCTATTGGTATGCAGAGATTGGGTTCCGCCGAGTACCGCTGACATAGCCTGAATTGTAGTGCGTACAATATTGTTATCTATTTGTTGGGCCGTGAGGGTGGAACCACCGGTTTGAGTATGAAATCGGCATAGCAACGCCTTGGGATTAGTGGCGTTGAAACGTTCTTTCATAATGGTAGCCCATAAGCGTCGTGCGGCGCGGAATTTGGCAATTTCAGTTAAAAACCCATTATGAGCATTAAAGAAAAATGATAATCGGGCGCCAAACGTATTTACATCCAATCCCTTATCGATAGCAGCCTGAACGTAAGCAATACCGTTGGCGATGGTAAAGGCCAGTTCCTGAGCAGCGGTACTGCCCGCTTCACGAATATGGTAACCGGAAATAGAAATTGTGTTCCATCTGGGAATCTGGGTTGCACAAAACCGGATGGCATCAGTAACTAAGCGCAGCGATGGTTCCGGTGGATAGATATAAGTTCCTCGGGCTACATATTCTTTGAGGATATCATTTTGGATTGTGCCACGTAATTTATTAACGGCAATACCTTGTTCTTCGGCTACCACAATATATTTGGCCAGTATGATCGCGGCCGTAGCATTAATCGTCATCGATGTGGATACTTTATCCAGTGGTATCCGGTGGAACAGACTTTTCATATTATCGATTGTTGAAATGGGAACGCCGACGCGTCCTATTTCAGCGGCCGCCATCAGGTGATCGGAATCATAGCCAATCTGAGTTGGGAGATCAAACGCCACTGATAAGCCCATCACGCCTTGATTCAGTAAATAATGATAACGCTGATTGGATTCTTTGGCGGAGGAGAAACCGGAGTATTGGCGGGTAGTCCATAACCGTGATCGATACATTTCAGGGTAAATACCACGGGTAAAGGGATATTCCCCCGGTTTTAATTTCATGGGATTTGCCGTTCCGCTTTAATTTTTTGGTAGGCGCCATTGACCGCTTTAAATTTATCTTCAGCCAGATTCTGCAGGTCGACGCCGAGGTGGGCAACTTTATCGGGATGATATTTATTGGCCATGTGCCGATAGGCACGTTTCAATTCCAAATCATCGGCGCGGGGATCAACTCCCAGAATTTTATAAGTCGAATCGGTGTCCTCCACGAACATGGCACGAATAGAATAATAATCATTATCACTGATATTAAGATATTTGGCAATTCGCTTGATAACGGAAATTTCTTCCGGATGGATTTGTCCATCCGCCTTTGAAAGACCAAACAATACATGAATTAATTCCAATCGACTGGGGTGGTCCATTGAGCGCTGAATTTGACGGCAAACATCCCGTAATGGATAATCCTGTTCTATAATATCCCGGAATAGCAGGAATAAATCCCGAGCGTTCCTGCTGCCAAATTGCTTATTCAGAAATTGCTTGATATACTCCAGCTCGGATTTGAGCATCTGGCGATCAGCCTTCATTACCGTGGCAAACAATACCAAAAGGGATACAGCAAAATCACCGGATTGTGTAACTGAAGGTTGACGGTGACTGCGGAATCCGCCCCCGAAATTTGTGGCTCCATCGTTGCTGGTCTGCTGACTCAAACTGGCTAAGGCGTAGCCAATAATTCCTCCAATCGGTCCGCCAAGCGCCCAGCCAATGCCACCCCAGATCAATCGTTTACCAAAACTCATTTCGATTCAATCTCCTTCAATCCGCAATAGTGGATCACCTTTATTTTTAGAACTTCCCGGCTTTACATACACTTCACTGACCACGCCTGAAACAGTGGATACAATTTCATTCTCCATTTTCATCGCCTCAAGAATCAGCAATTTATCGTTTTTCTCTATTTTATCGCCTGATTTAACAAAAACTTGCCTGACGAGTCCGGGTATGGGTGAAATGATATTTTGGGTGGTATCGGCAATTGTTTTATTTAGTCCGAATTTTCCCAGCAATATCTGTGTTTCATCTTTCAATTGGACACAAAATGACTGCTGGTCCAATGTGATTCGATAGCCGCCGTTTTTATTGGTTAAGCTGAGATAATATGATCTGCCGTTGATTATCAGAGAATAAGAATAAGGACTTAATCGGATACAATCTATGGTCAGGGTCGAATCATTGATTTGGACCGAGAAGCCCTGTGTCTGAGTTTCAACGGAAAAATCGATGGTTTGATCGTCAACCGTAGCTTGAAATTTCATTGTAATTCCACTTGCCGACCTGTCATCTTCCAATTGGAAAGAGCATGATTACCAGTGGTAATTTTCGGCTTTCGATTGGTCATGGTATGATGCAGGGCAGCCGCCACAGCAAATACATTACGTTTCTCTGCCACGTTTGTGGACTTTTGGCTCCGAATATTTTTCAATTCATCAATTAAAAAATGGGTATCGTAATTACCATTTCTGAATCGAGTATTTTCCATAATTGTTAGACAGAGTGGTATGATCGTTTCCAGTCCGACGATATGAAACTCAGATAGGGCGCGGTGCATCCCGGAAATTGCCCCCGCTCTGGTAGAACCATGCACAATCAGTTTTCCTAAAAGGGGATCGTAATAAGGCGTCACCTCTTCGCCAACCCGTAAACCATGATCGAGCCTTACACCAAATCCATCTGGTAAAACCAGCTCATGTATGGTTCCCACGGATGGTGTAAAATTATTAAAACCATCTTCGGCATAAATCCGGCATTCAATGGCGTGGCCGTGAAAATTGATCTCTGACTGTGAGTATTCCAATACATCGCCTTGAGCGATCTTAATCTGTTGCCTTACCAAATCGATACCAGTGATCATTTCAGTGACCGGGTGTTCAACCTGCAGACGTGTATTCATCTCCAAAAAATAATAATTATACTGAGAATCGACCAGAAACTCAACTGTTCCGACTCCTGCATAACCCACCGCTTGCGCCAGGTCGACCGCTTTCCCCATTATGATCCGTCGTAAGTTCTCGTCGATGAATGGGGATGGTGATTCTTCAATAATCTTCTGATACCGTCTCTGGATGGAACATTCTCTTTCACCAAGGGCAATACAATTTCCGTGTCGATCTGCCAGAATCTGAATTTCAATATGATGCGGATTTTCCAAATATTTTTCAATGAAGATACGGTCATCTGCAAAAGAAGAAATTGCCTCAGAACGGGCACGTTCGATAAAATCAACGAGATCAGTTTCTTTAGTTACAATACGCATGCCTTTGCCACCGCCGCCACCAGCGGCTTTAACTAATACCGGATAACCAATCTCCCGGGAAATCGCCACCGGATCGTCATTAATTGTGAGTGGGCGCTCAAGTCCTGGAACTACCGGAACGCCGGCATCTATTGCTGTCTGCCGGGCAACTGTTTTATCGCCCATTTCCCGGATTGCTTTAACTGGTGGACCAATCCAGGTTAACCCCTTTTCAATTATGGCCTGAGCGAATTGAATATTTTCACTTAGAAAGCCGTAGCCAGGGTGAATCATCGTAGCGCCTGATTCCTGAGCTACTTCCAGAATTCGATCAATCTTTAAATAACTTTCTGCTGCGGGGGGCGGTCCAATCTGATATGCTTCGTCAGCCATTAATATATGTGGGGCCGTACGATCAGCCGAGGAAAACACGCCAACTGTTCTGATCCCCATTTCCCGGCAAGTGCGCATTACTCTGATCGCGATCTCACCGCGATTTGCCACCAATATCTTATTATGCATACTGAAAACTAAGCAGTTTCTAATTTGCGAAAAAGTTATATTCTAGCCCTATGAAAATACCATTTCGAACGCGCATATTACTCCGGTGGATAAAAAAACGACGAGGATTCCATAATAAAAAACCGCCCGCCTTAGCTTTTCGCAGGAATGGTGAGGGCTTATCCCGTATTCTAATTATTTTTCCAGAGAATGAAAATGCCGGACGGACGGCTAATTTTTTTCTGAAAACCCTGATTAATAACAAAACCGTAGATATTGTCGTTATGGGCAAAGAGCCCTTCATCTATGCTGATAAAATGATGGAAAAGGTTATTGTAAAACGGTATTCTGAACAGGATTTTAATTGGTTTGGCGGATTAAGAAAAGCAGCTCAAGAAAGATTATTTGATCAGCAGTTTGATGCAATCCTAGATCTGAATCCGCAGTTTAATCTACAATCTGCGTTATTAACTGTATATTCACAGATTGCATTACGCGTTAGTTTTAAATCTGAACATTCATATAACTTTTATAATATCGAAATTGACCACAAACCGGAAAGTTTTCTGGAACTTGGTTATAATTATTTTCAAAAATTACTAGGGTTGTAATGCATTACTATATTTTTGAAGATCAATATGCACTTGATTTTGACCCTCTAACGGCAACCCGTCCGGCCTTCGAGTTACGTTGTGGTGCGTTTACTTTCTTGGAGCGCATTCAGAGGCAGGTACCGGAAAGAAAAATTTCTTTAATTGTACGGGAGGAACTGGCTGGTACGGTCCAGGAACAATATCCCCGATTGGAGGTCAATCCCAAGCACGTGGAAGAAGGTATTTGGTTGTTAGGAAATGTTCTTTGGAAAGCGTCGGAATTGGACCGCCTTTTAAACGGTTCTGCCAGACACTACCGTAAGGAAAGCCGAACTGTTGGAGTTAAACTTGGCGCTCAGGATGGGCAAGCCTGGGTTGATCAAGGAGGTCCTGTTTCCACTAAGCTTAATTGTAGGCTGCCGGTCGAAATGATCACAAGTCCCTTACCACGTTACCTCTGGGATTTAATACAATCAACAGAGACTGCTCTTGATTATGATTGCCAATCGTTCAATTTGGGGAATGTTCAGGAAAGCCGCCGTAATGATATTTTTCTGATAAATGCGGATCAAATCCATATTGCCAATCTGGACTTGCTAAAGCCGGGCGTTTGTATCGATGCGTCGCTGGGGCCGGTCATAATCGAGCGAAATGTGGTCGTTGGTGCTGGAGCCTCAATTGCTGGACCGGTTTATATTGGCCATGATTGTCAGGTTTCAGTTAACGCTAATATCAGACCCGGGACAGTAGCTGGACCGGTATGCAATCTGGGAGGTGAAATCAAGCGGTCAATTTTTCAGGCGCATACTAATAAAAGCCATCACGGATTTTTAGGAGATGCCTATTTAGGGGAATGGGTCAATCTTGGAGCTGGAACGAATAACAGTAATTTAAAAAATAATTATCAACCGGTGACTGTTTTAGTAAACGGGCAAAAAGTTGATTCGCATATGATTCATGTGGGTGTTTTTATGGGCGATCATTGTAAAACAGCTATCGGTACCAATATCAACACCGGTTCATCGTTTGGTCCGGTCTGTAATATTACAAGTCCAGAGATCCTTGCAAATAGTTTACCGGCATTCACATTTTTTCTGGAGGGGCATCAGTTGGAATACAAATTTGACAAATTTCTGGAAACTGTTCAAATGGTTATGAAACGCCGAAACCAACAATTTTCAGAAGCACAAATCACATTATTTAAATTTCTACATGCAAACCGGTTGACTGATTAAAATAAAATTCTATTCAATATCGATAATTACTATTGACGAACCATCTCGTTCCAGTTATATTCCGCCCGATTTTTCAGGAATAAATTTATGTTAGAAGGTATAATATGTCCCATTTGTGAATCGACACTTGAAGAGGGTGATCTTAAAAAGTCACTGATTTGCTCAGTTTGTAGAACAGACTTGCGTGACAGGAAGTACTTAGATTTTTTAGAATATTTGATGACTCATGGAATCGTTGAGAATCTTGATTTTTTTGATACCGAAGTTTACAGCGAAGATATTGAGCGCTTGGAACCCTCTGACGAAGATGAGGTTGATCCGACAGAGTTTGAGCGCAAGAAGGATAATTTTAGTTTATATGAAAATGAAATGGACCGACAACAGCCGGAAGAGGAGGGTCCTCGATATGATGATTTTGAAGGAATCGAGGAAGACTGGGAGGAATTCAATCGTCGTGAATTTGAAGGTTTTTGATCTTCAATAATTGAGTGAGTGATATAATGGAAGAGACAAAAAAAACCCAGCAGATTACCATTGAGCTGGATCAGGAAATTAGCAGTGGAGAATATGCTAATTTTGTAGTAGTTACCCATTCTCCTGCTGAATTTGTCATGGATTTTACACGTATCCTGCCAGGAGTTGCCAAAGCTAAGGTGCATTCCCGTATCATTATGGCTCCGCCGCATGTGAAAGCATATTTAATAGCCCTTCAAGATAATATCCGGAAATTTGAAGAAAAGTATGGAGCAATCAAAAGTCCTGGAGCGCCATTTGGCGTAAAACCTCCGAAAAACGTTTTACCGAATTAGTCATCTGTAAAAGCAGGGTTCGGATCATCCGCATACCAGACCCAGGTATGCCCCCGCTTCAACTCACGCATCTTTAATATAACCCACAGCGTCAACCACAACCAGGCTACACCGTAGCCGAATAATGCTCCAAAAAGTACGTCGCCAGGGTAATGTACACCAACATACACACGGCTGAAAGCTACTACGCCAGCTAAGATAAACAGCCACGACCGCCAGCGTGTATAGAAATACCCTAATATTGTTGCCGATGCAAACATATTGGCGGCATGGTTGGAAACAAATCCATATTTTCCGCCCCGCCCCACTAATAAATTAATCATATCGGGAATTGCATGACTGGGACGTAAACGTCCCATGACAGGTTTAATAACCTGGGCGGCTAATACATCAGTCATAGCTATTGTAAATACCAGAATCACTGCTGCGATACGTCCTCGTTTACCACCCTTAATCAATAGAATAAGCCAAACCAATATAAGCGGAACGAGCCACAAATCCTGGTTGGTTATAATAGGCATAAACCAGTCAAAAACAGCGTTACTTAATACTCGGTTCAGAAAAATGAGAATCAGACGGTCTATCCTATCAAGTCCGGCAATCATATGTTGAATATAAGCAGATTATTTATCGGATGGAATTAACATGACCAGGATAATTGCTATCAAACCGGCTAATTAAAGAGTGCTAATTGCGATTGGAAAGAGTTTTCGGAGTAAGTACTCATAAATATCTTGATCCATTTTCGTATTTGAATTAATTTTCAAATAGAATTAAGCAGGATAGCGATATAGAACTGGTTGTTTCCCCCGCTCCCAGTTTTGGTGCTTCCTGCTTATTTTTTTTAAAAGCTCTTGCGAACGGGGACTCTTTTTTATTTAGCGGAATCGTCCTTAGATTTTGTCAACCAGTACCGTAAAGTCAACATCAGAACTATAATTCCGATGATGAACAGCAGATTTGATACTATAATAGAAATCAAAGGATTTTCTTTAGTTCTGCATCCAGTACCGGGGTTATGGCGAATAAATCACCTACAATGCCATAAGTAGCGGCTTTGAAAATAGGCGCTTCGGCATCCTTGTTGACGGCTACGATGATTTTACTGGAAGACATCCCTGCCAAATGCTGAATCGCACCCGAAATCCCGCAGGCGATATATAATTTGGGAGATACTGTTTTACCTGTTTGTCCTACCTGGTCACTATGCGGTCTCCACCCGGCATCCACGGCTGCACGGCTGGCGCCAACAGCAGCTCCAAGGGTATCGGCAAGCGCTTCGATCCCGGCAAAATTTTCAGGACCACCCATACCTCTTCCGCCAGATACAATAATATCAGCTTCGGTGAGTTCAGGTCGAGTTGCCTCTGACGTTTTGAACTCAGTTACCCGGGCTGTGAAGGCTCCTTCATCCAATCCCGGATCAAATTCATCTACTGAAATTGCACAGGCGTTTTCTTTGATTGGATAGCTATTGGGACGCAATGATACAAAAGCTATCTTATTGTCAATCGCAATATTCATCAAGGTTTTACCAGCAAAAACCGGGCGTTGAACCTTGAGCGTAGATCCCACAAAATCGATTTGAGTACAATCGCTATAAACCTGATTGCCGGCTAATCCGGCAACAGCGGGAGACAAATCTCGTCCGGTTGCAGAGGCCGTAAACAATACCAGATCTGGATTGATTTTATCGATCAGTTTATGCACGGCCAGGGCATAGGCGGTGGTGGAATAATTCGCCAGATTTGAATCGGTAATTAGCGTGGCTTGCTTGACCCCAAATTGACCTAAACCTTCTGCACAACTGTGGGTATCAGGACCAATTAATACAGCGCTAGCCGTGCCACCGGTTTTAGCTGCCAGGCGCTGCGCAATAGTGGCCAGCTCAGCTGCTGTTTTTCTGAGTTCACCGTTACGTTGTTCCGCAAAGAATAATATTTTTGCCATCAGATTACTTTTGCCTCCTCTCTAAGCAGTCTTACCAGTTCGGGTACCGCATCGGGACCTTCGCCTACGATTTGTCCTTCCGCTTTCTGGGGCGGGTATTCCATGGAAACAATTTCCACAGCTATACCACCGTCACTAATTTCCTTTTCTTCGATTGTTTTTTTCTTGGCCATCATGATCCCTCTCAGATTGGGATAGCGTGGCTCATTGAGACCTTTTTCGCAGGTCAATACGGCTGGTAATTGGCAGGTAACTGTTTCGGCACCGCCTTCTACTTCCCGTACAGCCGATACCTGATTACCATTCAGATCCAGTTCTACTATGGCCGTGATTATCGGCAGGTTCAAATCCATAGCAATCAGCGAACCTACTTGCTGCGCATCTGTGTCAACGGCCTTTTTTCCGCCTAAGATCAGGTCAAATTCACGCTCTTTAATTACTTTGGATAAATGATTTGCAACTGTTTGAGAATCCATGAAACGACTGTCATCAGCTTTGATCAAAACTGCTTTATCCGCCCCCATGGCCAGACCGGTACGCAGGGCGGTTACAGCTCCGGCCGGTCCAAGGGAAACCAAGGTGATCTCTCCACCATGTGTTTCTTTTAATTGCAGGGCTGCTTCAATGGCATACTCGTCGTATGGATTGACAACGAGTTTTATTGACGATTCGTCAATATGTTTACCATCATCCGATATACGGATTTTGGCTTCAGTGTCCGGGACTTGTTTAACAAGGACGATGATATTCACGTCATGTCTCCTTGGTTAGAGTGAAATTAGGTTAATTTTGTGCAGGTTAGAATTTATCTGAAATACTACCTTAAAAATCTTGTTGAAATTTACCGACCCACCGGTCTATTATCAAGGTGGAAGCCGTGTGGTAATCGTGTTTAATTACCGTTTCATAAAATTTTATCAAGTCAAATTGAAAAACTGAAATCAATTCTAATTAGCCAACGATGAATTCATACCTGACAGCCCGCGCCCGTCCTGATGAGGGGGTAGTGTTTACGGCCAGTCCGGAAGCGCTGACCATGGTCCGGGAAGCGATTTATCAACGTTTGAAAATGGATTTCGCGCCGTTTAACCGGGCTCTGTTCACCAATTTTCGCACCGGTAGGGCTGATCCAGCGTACGTTGGAGATATTGTTAAAGCGTTGCAAAAATATACTTATTTTGATCCTGCGATTGGCAAAGGGGTATTCCTGCAGGTCTTGTATCAAGAATTGACGGAGTGGCAATCACAGTACGCCCTTCCTGTTAGCACGCGGATCAATCGCAATATTCGTGGGATGGACCTGGATCAGTCGATGATTCAATATTGTAATACTCGTCTGTCATTTCATCCTGCGCTGGTTTGCGCTGATTTTATTACCACAGAACACGTAAATAGACCGGATATTATAATCGCCAATCCACCCTATATCCGGCAGGAACTGCTCAGACGGGACTATAAAAAAAAGTTAATCGACGGCACGCGGCAGGACTGGCCGGAATTGAATGTGTCAGCCCGCTCCGACCTCTATGTTTATTTCATCTTAAAAGCCGCCCGGATACTGGCCGACAACGGCGTAATGACCTTTATCGTACCCAATGGCTGGTTAGATAATGATTTTGGTAAATGTTTGCGAAAATTATTCAAAACCACAATGCAATTAGTGTCAATGCATGAGTTTACCGTTGAGCGGCATTTTACCGCGGCAGTAAACACAGTTATCCTAACGGCCATTAAAAAACCGTTAGCAGACATAAACCGGATCGAACTGCATTCGGATAACCGGGAATATTCCGTATCTCAAAAAGAATTGGCACAGACCAATCTGGGGTGGTACGGCAGTTTTTTCCGCTGCCCGGACTGGTTGCGGGCTGCGTTGAATTCCAATCGATCATTATTGCCGCTCGGTACTCAATTGACCATTCAAACCGGCATTATTACTGGCGACAACCGGCGATATTATAGCCTTCAAAAGACCGAGAAAAATTCTGTCCTGGCCATCCGTTCGCCCAGGGAAGCAACAGCAATTGAATTCTGGCGCAGTGATGCTGCAACCTGGTTAAGAACCAGCGCCATTCCTTTTAAAATCCGCCGGGCGCCATTGTTGTGGACGGACCTGCGTGGTAGCCGTCATTTGGTGATTTGGAACCGGGACAATCTGCCTTTTGAACACACTTTTTATGGTTTAAACCCCTGGGATGATAACAATATATTAAAATGGGCCCTGCTGTTGAATACTTCCTGGGTGTGGTTAATGGTCGAATTATTCGGTCGCAAGAGTTTGGGGGGTGGAGCGATCCGGCTGGTAAAATGTGATTTACGAAAGCTTCCTATGCCAAAAATTGAAGCATTAGACTTTGCCGATTTTGATAAGGGATTTTTAAGTCGGCCAATTGGGAATTGGCGTGCTGAGCTGAAGCAGCGGGATCGGCAAGCGCTTGACCGGGTAGTGTTTCGATCACTGGGATTGGAAGAGCGCTACTTGGATTGTATGAAGCTGATCGCTCAATTGATGGAACAACGGGAGGTAAAAAGTAAATCATGAAACGACCCAGCATGTATCAAAGGCATGAGGACAGTCTGCTGAAATTCACCAATCTATTTAATGCCGTTAAGGATGGTTTGCCGCTGGTTATGCAGATCTACCAGACCGAAAATTATCGTGATGACGGGGTGATTGTGAATACCAAAACCGGCAAGCGGGTTGCCTTTGACTGGGAAATCCGTGATAAGTATTTCAGTAATGGAAAATTCCAATTCAAAGAATTGCGCCAATTTGAACGAAAAATTAAAAAGGAAGAAATTGGATTGTCCCTGCAATGTGACCGGGAGGAAACGGCGCTACTTGTAGCCTGGCATGAAGATTGGTTACTGTCCGATCCGATCCCGGTGAAATTGTCTACCGATTACAAATGGAGTGAACATAATCTGGTACGGTCTACCAGACACTTTAAAATATACCTGTATTCGGATCTGAAAATTTTCCGGTCTATGCTGGTTCGAGTATTAAAAAGCGAAACTTATAATCACACCGTTTTTGATCCGCCTGTATCGTCTATTGCGGTGAACGATAAAAAGGTGGTTTAATTCTCCGGAACTTGCCACGGGATTTAATACCATTTATTTTCTGGTAGACTGAAGTTGAAAAAATTACATTCCTGGCAAGTAACGCCGACGGAAGCCCGCATTATCCAAACCAGACTGCATTCTGACGTAATCGAAACGCGATTGCCGGATAATTTGAAATTGGTGGCCGGGGCCGATATATCTTATGATCGTGGTTCCGATATTCTGTACGCCGCGATTGTTGTGTTGGAGTTGCCCGACCTGCAAATCATTGAAATTGCGACCGCCATAATCAAAGTGAATTTTCCGTATATTCCGGGATTGCTGTCTTTCCGGGAGGGACCGGCGGTGTTGAAGGCCTGGGAAAAACTGGAATACGATCCAGATGTGGTGATTTTTGATGGACACGGACTGGCCCACCCACGGCGCTTCGGTCTGGCCTGTCATCTGGGATTGTGGCTTGATATTCCTGCCATTGGTTGTGCAAAAAGCAGATTAATCGGAACTCCGACCGAACCTGACCGGGAGCGCGGTGCTAAGGCATCGTTAATGGCTGGGGAGGAGATGATTGGGATTGTCCTGCGGACTCGCTCCGCTGTAAAGCCGGTATTTGTTTCAACCGGATATAAAATAAACTTGGTGGAAGCGACCGAATTGGTATTACGTTGTACGAAAGGTTATCGCTTACCGGAGCCAACCCGTCAAGCCCATTTGGCAGTCAATAAATTTCGTCAGGAATGTTATAAGTGATTTTCTTTACTGTTTCGTAGACTCGATCAACTAATGTAGTTTTCAGAATAGATATTAACTCAATCTGGATCATTACAATTAAAACTTGAGGAAAAAATGTTCAGTTCTTTACTAAAAAAATTCCTGCTCTCACATCTGGTTATTACTGCTGTCATATTATCTCAAAACTACATTGCCGTAATGGAATTTGCCGGTAAAAATGTTTCAAGCATTGAAGCTAGCGCTTTAACGGATCGTCTGCGCTCCGAATTATTCCGTACCGGACAATTTCGTGTAATTGAACGCGAAATGATGAATGATATTCTGACTGAGCAGGGTTTCCAGATGTCTGGTTGTACCACTGACGAATGCATTGTGGAAATGGGGCGCCTGATCGGGGTTGACCAGATTATTTCGGGCAGTGTCAGCCGTGTCGGTGATGTTTATTCCATAGCTGCCCGGATGGTCAGTGTTGAAACGGCTGAGATTGTCAAGATTGCCACTTACGATCATGAGGGCAAGATTGGGGAACTGCTGAAAACCGGAATGGCGACAATCGCGGCAGAATTGGCGATAGATAAAACCGCTGTAGCAGCCCCGGCGGTCAGTATTCCTAAACAACAGCCTATCGTTGAGGAGAAACCGGTGCCCAGTGTTGATAGACGGCCGGACCCAATCGCAAAAAAAACAGTAACCAGAACAACCGGTACCACTTTTGGTGTGATTGGCGGCTTTGGTCTCAGCATACCACAATATCTCGATGAAACATATTATGATTATTATGTCGGTGGATCGGTTATGTTTGGTGGTTATGTTAACATGTCTTTAGGCTCATTCACCATACGACCAGAGATTCTATACACCGAGCGTGGCCATTCATGGGAGCCAAGTAATGGCGATCTTGAGTTTGTAACTAAAATTAAAGGTCTTTCGATTAATACTCTTTATCCTTGGCGAATCGGGAATCTCAATATCTTGTTCGGACTCTCCAGTAATTTCATTCTAAGTGGTACAGTCCTGGATGTGGATACCGAGGATGAGTATGAGATCGGAGAAGACCGTGATTTTTGGATGGCTGATAATCTGCAGGCTATTGAAATAAGTACGATTTTTGGTGTTGAATACATGCTGGACCAGTTTCTATTAGGATTGAGATGGTCGGTTGACCTGAATACCGTTTACACTGAAAGCTGGGACCGGGCGGTTGATATGAATTACTCGCAGGGTCTATTTACGGTGGGATATCAGTTTTAACGGTAACTGATTAGTCTAGGTGAACTAACTCAATCCCCAATTCGCGGGCGTGTTCGCGGATGCGCTCATCCCGATAAAATTCACCGAAGTATATTTTTTTTATTCCGGCATTGGCAATAATCTTGAAACAATTATAACAGGGCGACGCCGTCACGTATATTTCCGCTCCCTCGATCCGGACGCCGTTGCGTGCTGCTTGTACAATGGCGTTAGCTTCGGCATGGATTGTGCGTACGCAGTGACCGTTTTCCATTTCATGACCCGCTTCGCCGCAATGGGCCAGACCGCGGATACTGCCGTTATATCCGGTCGAAAGAATAGACTTGTCCCTTACGATTACCGCCCCGATATTTTTCCGGTCGCAGGTCGAGCGCGTGGCAACTTCGCAGGCGATGTTCATGAAGTACTGTTCCCAGGAGACGCGTGTATTTTTACTCATATTGATCAGGATTTATTGATATTCAGGTTGAAAATTTCGACCAGTAAATTAGATAGAAAAAGCAGTATTAACCTTATCAGAATAATACGGCTTATCCGGTCATAAACCGGATTGTGTTGGCAATTGATTCGATCAGGATGTCTATTTCCGCTTTAGTATTATACAGGGAAAAACTTGCTCGCGAAGTAGCCGGTACGCCCAGTTTCTGCATAATTGGCTGAGTGCAATGATGCCCGGCCCGGATAGCAATTCCTTCCTGATCCAGGAATTGGGCCAGGTCGTGGGGATGGACGTCTTTCACATTAAAGCTGATCACCGGTCCGCGCTGATGAGCGTTACCGTGAATTGTGATGCCCTCCAGCGCCGATAAAGCCGACAGAGCGTAGTCAGTTAATTCTTTTTCATATTTAACAATTGCTTCGAATCCAATAGCGGTGATGTAATCGATGGCAGTGCCCAGCCCGATAACCTGGGCGATTTTGGGCGTGCCTGCCTCGAATTTCCAAGGGATTTCATTCCAAGTGGATTTTTCCATCGTAACCGATTGGATCATTTCACCGCCGCCCAGAAATGGTTCCATTGCTTCCAGCAATTCTGGTTTACCATAGAGTACGCCGATACCGGTGGGACCTAGCATTTTATGACCGGAAAAAGCCAGGAAATCACAATCCAGCTCGGTCATGTCGACCTGATGATGCGGCACACTTTGCGCTGCGTCCACTATGGTGAGCGCTCCGACTTGGTGGGCCATTTCGATAATTTGTTTAGCTGGATTGATAGTGCCGAAAACATTGGACTGTTGGATAAAGGCCACCAGTTTGGTCCGGGCCGTAAAATACTGGTCCGGGTTAGATAGGTCCAGAGCTCCGTCAGCCGTGATCGGGATAAATTTTAATGTCGCGCCGGTATCCCGGGCGGTCAGTTGCCAGGGAATCAGGTTGGAATGGTGCTCCATCTCCGTCACCAGGATTTCATCGCCGGGACCCAGATTGTGCCGGCCCCAGGCGTAGGCTATTAGATTGATGGATTCGGTGGTGCCACTGGTAAAGATAATTGAGCGCCGATCTGGTGCATTGATTAACCGTGCGACTTTGTCGCGGCTGGCTTCATACGCTTCAGTAGCTTCAGTTGCGTACCGGTAGAGCGCTCGATGGACGTTGGCGTTGTATTCGCTATAAAATTTCCGGACGGCCTCGATTACCGACTGTGGTTTGTGTGTGGAAGCGGCGTTATCGAGATAAACCAGTGGTTTGCCATTAACGGTCTGATGCAGATTGGGAAAATCCTGTCGGATGGAGTTTACGTCAAATATCATCAGAACAATCCCAGTTCCAGGCGGGCGGCATCGGACATCATCTCCCGGTTCCAAAGTGGTTCCCAGACCAGTTCTATATTGGCTTCGGTTATGCCAGGCACCATCAGGGCTTTCTTCTTAACATCGGCAGCAATATAGTCCCCCATACCACAGCCGGGGGCCGTTAGGGTCATTTTAATATCTACCCGGTAACTGCAATCCTCGATCAGTTGAATATTGAGATCATAAATTAAACCAAGGTCGACAACATTGATCGGTATTTCGGGATCATAACAGGTTTTCAGGCGGGTGCGAACGGCGTATTCGTCGGGAGCTTGATGGGCTTCACAGGGATCATCTACGGCCTGATTTGTAGCAGTTTCCTGGCCGATGGCATCGGCATTTTTACTGTTGATCTGTACCAGGTTGCCGTTAACCATCACCGTGTAATTCCCACCCAACGCCTGAGTGATATGTACGATCTCACCGGCTTTTAGAATGACTGGTTCACCGGCTGGTATCAGGATTGCCGGACAATCACGGTTTAATTTTATCGGTTCATTTAATTGCATATCACGGTCTATTCAGTGGAAAAAATTTTTGCTTTGTCTTCTGATTTGAGTGAATTAATTGCCGTATGCCAGGGCAGGATAGCACATTTGACCCGTACCGGGTATTTGTGTATCCCGGCTAGAACGGCCAACTTGCCCATCTGGTCTATATCATATTCGCCGGTTTTGATCATGTGCTGAAATTTATTAAAAATTGATTGAGCTTCGGCAATGGTCTTGCCTTTTAGAATCGTGGTCATGATCGAGGTGGACGCTTTCGAGATGGCGCAGCCCTGTCCCTGAAAACTGATGTCTTTAATGACGTCGTTTTCGACGTTCATGTAGAGGGTAATCTGATCGCCGCAGAGCGGGTTATAGCCGTCGGCGGTGCGATTGGCACTGTCGAGCACCTTGAAATTATGGGGATGCCGGCTGTGATCCAGGATTAGGGACTGGTAAAGTTCGCGCAGTTCGTCCATCAGGAATCATCTCCATTATTGCCGTTGACGAACCAATCGTTGACCATGTTAGTGATTAGTGCGCGGGTGGTTTCATCGGCAATCGTTTCCAGAACTTCCTTGGCAAAACCCTCGATCATTAATGTCTGGGCTACCCGGGCCGTAATCCCCCGGGAACGCAGGTAGAACAAGGCATCGCTGTCCAGTTGCCCGATGGTGGAACCGTGAGCGCATTTTACATCATCGGCATAAATCTCCAGTTGGGGATTAGTATTCACGCGCGCTTTTTCCGACAGCAGTAGATTGCGGTTGATCTGTCTGGCATCGGTTTTTTGCGCATCGGGCTGCACGATAATTTTCCCATTGAAGACGGCATGGCTGTCATCATCCAGGATACCCTTGTACAGTTCATTGCTTGAACACTCCGGGTGAGTGTGGTCAATTACTGTGTGATTATCGATCAGTTGATTTCCCCGGGCTAAATACAGGCCGTTCAAGTTTCCGGTTGCACCGGCTCCTTCGAGTTTGAATTCAAGATCATTACGGATTAATTGTCCGCCAAGTGATACCACCATGGACTCGACTTGTGAATCAGCGGCTTGGGTAATCAAGGTACTGGATATATGGTTTCCGGTTTCAGCTTCGTTCTGGATTCGAGTGTATTTGATCGTGGCGTTTCTGCCGGCACGCAAATCAGTAACAATATTGTTGAAATATGTTTCCGTTCCCAAACCGATATTCTGTTCAATCAAATTGAATTGGGAGTTTTCACCTATGTCAATAAAATTACGCAACTGATATGATTGCTGCTCAGCAGTTGGTTTGGTGATGTTAATTAATTGCAGCGTAAACGATTCGGGCAGATTATCAGGTATTTCAATCCAGGTGCCGCTATTAAACAGGGCGGTATTTAAACTGGTAAAAACAGATACATCATCGGACGGATATTGTTTCAGCCGCCTGGTTAATTTTTCGGGATCTGTTTTCAGCAGATAGGTCAGACTGTTAACACGCATCTGTTCCGGTAAATTGGAGAGATCCGATAATTCAGCCGTATAATAACCATTCACGAATACAATACGCGGCAGATTGGATATATACTCAAAATCCAGATCATCGAAATAGGTTAGTTCAGCTTTTGGGGAGGCAACCGGATATGCCTGCATAATGGAGTTTAAATTTGTTGAGCGCCAATCCTCCTGTTTGGGTGTTGGCAGGCCCGTTGTTAGGAATTTGTCCATAGCTGTTCGACGCAGGATGGTTAGGGATCCATTCGAGTTTCCGTACAACCGCTGGAACTCATGCTCGTAATGCTTTAGAATTTTGGATGTATCGGTTGGTTTTGGCATAAACTTCAGACGGTTACTGGTTCTTCCAGCCAGGCATAGCCCTGTTCTTCAATTTTTTGGGCCAGGTTCCGGCCACCGGATTTTACGATCCGGCCATCGATCATTATATGAATGCGGTCCGGTTCCATGTAATTCAGGATGCGCTGGTAATGGGTGATCACGAGGAAGCCCCGGTCGGCATTACGGAAATTATTCACTCCTTCGGCCACGATTTTCAAAGCGTCAATGTCCAAGCCCGAATCGGTTTCGTCGAGGATTGCCAAGCGGGGTTCGAGGGTGATCATCTGGAGTATTTCATTGCGCTTTTTTTCCCCACCGGAGAAGCCGTCATTGACCGCGCGATGTAAAAAGCTTTCGTCCAGCTTCACTTCCTTGATTTTTTCTTTGATCAGGGTCAGGAAATCCATAGCATCCAATTCCTCATCGCCGTTGTATTTGCGCTGAGCGTTGAGGGCGGCTTTAAGGAAGTACATATTGTTCACGCCGGGAATTACCACCGGGTACTGGAAGCTCATGAAAATGCCTTCACAGGCGCGCTGTTCGGGACTTAGTTCCAGCAGGTCCTGGCCGTTCCAGGTTACCGATCCTTTGGTAACGGTGTAACCATCGCGTCCGGCAATGATGTTGGAAAGCGTGCTTTTTCCGGAACCGTTCAGTCCCATAAGAGCGTGTAATTCACCTGGTTTTATGGCGAGATTAATCCCCTTCAGAATTTCTTTTTCTTCAACACTGACATGTAAATCTTTTATTTCAATCATTTTAAATCCTTTGTAAAAAATCACCGCAGAGATCGCGGAGCTCGCAGAGTATTTGAATATTTATCATTTATTTTGACTCAGTGCTCTTGGCGTTCTCAGCGGTTAAATCTTTTGCGGTAAATCATTTAACCCACACTGCCTTCTAAACTCACTTCCAGCAGTTTCTGGGCTTCTACCGCGAATTCCATCGGTAATTTCTGGAAGACATTTTTGCAGAAACCATGGACGATCATCGAGACCGCGTCTTCGGTAGAGATACCGCGCTGCCGGCAATAGAAGAGCTGGTCCTCGCTGATACTGGAGGTGGAAGCTTCGTGCTCTACCTGAGCGGAGGGGTTACGTACATCGAGGTAAGGGAAGGTGTGAGCGCCGCATTTATCGCCGATCAGGATCGAATCGCACTGGGAATAATTGCGGGCATTTTCGGCGCCTTTGTTGATCTGCACCAGTCCGCGGTAAACATTCTGGCCATATCTGGCGGAAATACCGTTGGAGATGATCGTGCTTTTGGTATTTTTTCCAATATGGATCATCTTTGATCCGGTATCGGCCTGCTGGTAATTATTGGTCAGAGCTACGGAATAAAATTCACCGACAGAATTGTCGCCTTTCAGAATGCAACTGGGGTATTTCCAGGTGATGGCTGAGCCGGTCTCGACCTGGGTCCAGGAAATCTTGGCGTTCTCCATGCAGAGCCCGCGTTTGGTCACAAAATTGTAGATGCCGCCCTTGCCGTTCTCATCGCCTGGGTACCAGTTCTGGACAGTGGAATATTTAATGTTGGCATCCTTGAGAGCTACCAGTTCCACCACGGCTGCGTGTAACTGGTTTTCATCGCGCATGGGAGCCGTGCAGCCTTCCAGATAACTGACATAGCTGCCTTCGTCTGCTACGATCAAGGTACGCTCGAACTGGCCGGTCTGGCTGGCATTGATCCGGAAATAAGTCGAGAGTTCCAGCGGGCAGCGCACACCTTTGGGAATGTACACGAAGGAACCATCGCTGAAAACGGCTGAATTGAGAGTAGCGAAATAGTTATCGGTGTAAGGGACGACCGAGCCGAGGTATTTTTTGATTAAATTCGGGTGCTCGCGGACGGCTTCGGAAATGGGCATGAAAATGACACCGTGTTTCTTCAATTCATCCTTGAAAGTGGTGGCGATGGAAACGGAATCGAAAATCGCATCCACTGCCACACCGGCCAACATCTTTTGCTCGTGGATCGGAATACCAAGCTTGTCGTAAGTCTCGAGTAGTTTGGGGTCCACTTCATCCAGGCTTTTCAATTCTTTTTTCTTTTTGGGAGCGGCGTAATAGCTGATGGCATTGTAATCGATGGGCGGGTAATTCACCTTGGCCCAGTCCGGTTCCTTCATGGTTAACCAGTGACGGTAGGCTTTCAAGCGCCAGTTCAGCAGGAATTCCGGTTCGTTCTTCTTGCTCGAAATCAGGCGGACCACATCCTCATTAAGCCCGGGGGGAATTACATCCTGCTCTATATCGGTGGTGAAACCGTACTTGTATTTCTGGTCGGCTGCTTGGTGGATGATATCAATATCGCTCATAATTATTTTTACCACAAAGACACAAAGGACACAGAGGTCACAAAATTCAAGGGAATATTTAAAATCTTAACTGTGTTCTTAGAGTTCTTTGTGTCTTTGTGTTTCATTCTTAAAAATTATTGCATAACCTCCGCCAAGGTTGTATTGCTGAAAATCTCTTTCATTTTTTCATTGATACGGTGAATGGGGGTGCGAATGGTGCAGGTCATGATTTGACTACAATTATTGTCAATCGAACAATCGGTGAGGGCCACGGGACCTTCCAGCAGTTCGATAAAATCGGACAGGTTGATCAGGTTCAGATTGGCCTTCAGGCGGTAACCGCCGTGAGGTCCCTGAACGGTCTCGACGATCCCTTCCCGGGCCAGTTGCTGGAGGGTCTTAGCCAGCAGTTCACCAGGAATGCGATAAGTGCCGGCGATCTCTTTTGAGCTGGTCAGTTCCCCAGCGGACTTACCGCTCAGATGGCGCAGAGCCATCAGGGCATATTCGGTTTTACGAGATAATTTTAGCATTGCTTATTAAAAACTGATTAATACGACTTCTTTAGTCGGATTAAACTTAAAAGCACTAAATAATATGGTGCAAGAATTAATTACGACTTATTTAGTCGGGTATATTCTACATTGTTCTAATGAGCCAGTCAAAGCATTAGAATTTAATTGCTCAACCCTTCGACACACCTACACTAAAGTTGCAAGTTCAGGGTGACACTGAAAGGGAAAATATATTAATTGTAGACTATGTGTCACAACGCAGAGCGATGTTACAAGAAAGAACACTAGTGTAAAGGCTATAAAAAATTCAGTGTAATCCGCTTGCCCGGCATAGCCATTCCTGCGTCCCGACAAGTCTGGACTTCGGAAGACAGGCCTTGGCGTAGACGGGTGTAATCTGTGGTTTAAACTTATTTCTTCACCAGCAAACTCACATTGCCACCACCAAAGCCGAATGAATTACTCAGGGCTGCATTGATTGCCAGGGGCTGGGCTTTATTGGGCACGTAGTCCAGCGGGCAGTTCGGATCGGGTGTTTCGTAGTTGATAGTGGGATGGGCTGTCTGGTGCTGCAGGGAAAGGGTGGTAGCTATTAATTCAACTGCGCCGGATGCAGCCAGCAAGTGGCCGATCATCGATTTTGTTGAGCTGATCTTCAATTTATAGGCGTGATCGCCAAAGACCTTCAGAATAGCGGTTGATTCACGTTGATCGTTCAATACGGTGGATGTTCCGTGGGCGTTGATGTAATCTATCTGTTCCGGTTTCAGGCCCGCATCTTTGATCGCATTCTGCATTACTCGGATCATGCCGTCACTTTCCGGGTGTGGTGCGGTGAAATGAAAAGCGTCAGCGGTATTGCCATAGCCAACCAATTCACAATAGATAGTTGCAGCGCGTTGCAGGGCGTGTTCCAGGCTTTCCAACACTACCAGTCCGCAGCCTTCACCCATCACAAAACCATCGCGGTTTTTATCGAATGGTCGGCTGGCCTTAGCAGGATCGAAACTGGCGGACATGGAACGGGCGGCAGCGAATCCGCCATAGGGCAGGATATTGATAGCCGCTTCGGAACTGCCGGCCAGCATGATATCCGCATCGCCCCGCTGTAGAATCCGCAAGGCGTCACCGATCGCATTACCGCCGGTTGAACAAGCTACCGAAGGCGCCGAGATGGGACCTTTCAATCCGTATTTGATAGAGATCGTAGCGGCGGCCATATTGATTAATAATTTTGATACAAAAAATGGGTTCATGGTTTTCGGACCCTTTGTTATTAACAGATCGTAACCATCTTCAATAGTTTTTGAACCGCCAATTCCGCTGCCAACATGGATACCAAAGCGATTGCCGTCAAATTCGAAGGAATCCAGCCCGGCATCTTCAATTGCCATTGTAGCCGCAGCCATAGCGAACTGGGTAAAGCGATCCATGCGGCGGGCGGTTTTGCGCTCGATCCAGTTCTCCGGCTCAAAATCTTTTACTTCCGCTGCCAGGTGAGCGCGATAATCGCTGGCATCAAAATGAGTTACTTGGCCAACGCCATTGCAACCGGAAATTAAACCCTGCCAGAATTCATCTTTGCCGATTCCAATCGGCGCTACTACACCGAGACCGGTAATTACTACACGATTTTCACTCATAAGGATACCTTTCGGATAAAATTGTAATTCCCGTTAGTCATTTCAAACCTTAAAAAGAGTAAATGGGATATCCCATTTTGGTCTTCGAACCAGTTAATATATGCCTTATATTAAGTTAAAAATTATAACTAATACCCGGACATATCAGAAAAATCACTGAACCAATTCCATAGATCGTCCAATTCACGTTTGTGATCTTTTTTCAATTGTTGCATCACTCGGGCATTCTGGATCGCCACGCCACCTTGTTCGGCAATGGCGTTCATGAATTCCACTTCTTTGGCTGAAAAATCCCGTACTTTATCGCTATATAGTCGTAACATTCCAATTATTGTATCCTGAAAAACAATTGGGATAGACATTAATGCGGCGATATCCTCTTTTTCACAGGCCTCCGGATACTGTAATTGGTCATCTTTACTAATGTCCGGAACGATCACCGGTTGCCCCGTCCTCAGTGCGCGTGGAATGCTTTTATCAGCCAAAACCGGTCCTTTATCTAAAAATTCTTGGCTCAGATTCAGATGGGCGATCATCTCAAGTCGGTTGCCTTTTCGATTTAAAAGACTGATGGCGCCGGCCTTAAGATCCAGAGCTTCGATGGTATTAAATAAAATTCGATCCAGAACCTTATGTAGCTTTAGAGTAGAGCTAACGACCTTGCTAATGTCTGCGAAAGCCCGAAAATAATCTTGATTGCGATTGTCATTCATCTTACTTCCTTCAGGTTTGATTACTGACTTAATAATAACCAACAGCGGTCAATTCGTCAAGAGCTATGTCATCCACTGAGGCTTTTGAACAGGATTGTTTCTATTTTTTCTTTGGTTTTGTTTTAATACGCCGAACACTGTTACTGCTACATTTTGGACAGGTTCGTTCCACCATTACGTTTTTATCGTAGGGCAGGGTGAATTCATGTCCGCAATGCAGGCATTTAAAAGGTGCTTCTTCCATAATGATCCTTTTCGTGTCACCCTTCGACAAGCTCAGGGTGACACCGTTGAATTATTAAGCCTCGGCTTCCACCGCTATCGGCTTGGACGTGAGTTTTTTAGCGGCTTTTTTAGCAGCCCTGGCTTCGGCTTTTTCCCGTTCTTCCTGCAATACTTGCATGGTGTGAGTAACCTCTTCTTCGGTCACTTTAGCGCGCATTTCTTCCAGTTCGCGCATGGTTCGTGCCCACTTCTGGCCTTCGGCGGCCGAGATCCATTCCAGTTGCAGGCGTTCGGGGCGAATTCCAAGTTTCTCCAGTTTATCCCACAGCTTCTCAACGCGCTTCACCGTCCAGCGGTTGGCGTCGATGTAGTGGCAGTCAGCGAAATGACAACCGGAAACCAGCACGATCGGCGCGCCTTTTTCGAAGGCATGCAGGATGAATTTCGAATCCACTCGGCCGCTGCACATGGTACGGATGATTCGCTGGGTGGCTGGATATTGCAGTCGAGATAGTCCAGCCAGATCTGCTCCGGCATATGAGCACCAATTGCAGGCAAACACAAGGATATTATCCATATGATTTTCTTCCAGCATGGCGTCGATCTGAGCCAGGTATTGGACGTCCTCGAAGTGCTTCATGGACAGGGCATCGAAGTTGCACTCGGCGGCACAGGTACCGCAGCCCTTGCACATGGCTTCGATCACCTCGGCAGGAATCTTGGCCTTAGCGTCACCACCGCGGATGGCGTTGAAGGGACAGACTGTAACGCAGGTACCACACGAAGAACAAAGGTCGGTATGGCATTCGGAAGTGATCGCCTCGATACTGATATTACCGGCATTCAGCAACACTTGGGCGCGGCCCGCCGCAGCGCTGGCCTGGGTGACACTGTCCTTCACATCCTTGGGATATTCTGCGCAACCGGCGAAAAACACACCACCGGTAGGAGCATCAACCGGTTTCAGCTTGGGATGGGACTCCATGAAAAAGCCATCCTCGGTGCGTGACAGGGTAAAGAGTTGCCGGACCGCATCGCTGTCTTTCCGGGGAATTACACCAACCGATAATACCACTGTGTCAAATTCATAATCCTGAATTTCACCGGTATTGGTATTTTCGGCGATCAAAGTCAGGTTTTTGGTCCGCGGGTCTTCGAAAAATTCGCCGGGCAGTCCACGGATATAGTTTACCCCGGCCTGTTTACTGCGGATGAAGAGGTCCTCAAAACCTTTGCCAAAAGCACGGATGTCCAGGTAAAACACCGTAATTTCAATATCCGGGTAGTGATCCTTCAGGAGCAGGCTGTCCTTAATCGTATTCATGCAGCAGATGTTGCTGCAGTAGGGATTGCCCACGGCGCTGTTGGAGCGTGATCCGACACACTGGATAAAGGCGATCCGCTGGGGAGTTTTCTGGTCGCTGGGCCGGATAAAATGGCCTTCGGTGGGACCGCCAGCCGAGATCAACCGCTCGAATTCCATGCTGGTTATGACATTTTCAAAACGGGTGTAACCGTACTCATCCATTTCGGTTGGATCATAAACATCCATACCGGTGGCAACGATCACGGCCCCCACATCGAGCTCGATGATTTTATCTTCCATGTCGAAATCGATGCAATCCTTCTCGCAAACATCAGCGCATTTGCCGCAGGCGATGGGGTTATGTCCAAGACAGAGTTCATCGTCCAGGATGTACACTGACGGCACCGCCTGGGGGAAGGGCATGTAGATTGCTTTGTGGGATGAGAAGCCCTGCTGGAAAGCGTCGGGACCCACTATCGGGCAGACTTTTTCGCATTCGCCGCAGGCATTACATTCGTCTTCGTTTACGTAACGGGCTTTTTTCCGCACCTTCACATGGAAGTTACCGATATAACCGCTGACGTCTTCTACTTCGCTGTAAGTATATAAATTAATTCGGGGATGTCGACCGACATCCATCATTTTCGGTCCGAGTATTCATATGGAACAATCCATGGTGGGATAGGTCTTGTCCAGCGCGGCCATGATCCCTCCAACGGATGCCTCCTTTTCTACTAAATGTACCTGATACCCGGCATCGGCCAGGTCCAAGGCGGATTGAATACCGGCTACACCACCACCGATCACTAGCACTTCGCGCAGAACCGGAATAGTCGCTTCGATTTGGGGTTGTAACAGCCTTGCCCTTGCCACAGCGATTCGGACCACATCCATGGCTTTTTGGGTGGCCGCATCCCAGTCATTGAGATGAGCCCAACTCACGTGCTCGCGGATGTTGGCCATCTCCATGAGATAAGGATTCAGACCGGCTTCTGAAACGCAATTACGGAAGGTCGGTTCATGCATCCGGGGTGTACAGGATGCCACCACCACCCGATTCAGGTTCTGCTCCTTGATATAGCGTTTGATTTCCTGTTGTCCTGGTTCGGCGCAGGTATATTTGTTAACCACGGAACAGACCACGTCGGGCAGGGTGCCAGCGTAATCGCTCACCTTCTGGCAATCCAGCGACCCGGCGATGTTCTTGCCGCATTCGCAGACAAATACACCAACACGCAAGTTTTTTTCAAGCATTGATTCCTCTTGTTAGTCGGTTTTTGAAGACACGATAATGTTTAACCAATTGGTGTAAACCTTCTTCAATTTCTAATCCAGAATACCTTTCATGGGGATTTTGTGTTGATCCAAACCCACCTCTTCCGGTGATAGTCCCTGGGCGAGACCAAGTAGCTGAAAATAGTAAATCACCGGGATTTCATGTTTTTTATTCAATTTACGTTCAATGATTTTTTGTCCTAAGTCGAAGGAAGAAAAACAAGTTGGACAGATTAAACCCAGGCAGTCGGCCTTTGCTTCCTTAACCGAGTCAAAAATATCTGAAGTCATCTCGTAAGGAATGAGATCGTCGATGCAGCCTTTTCCACAACAGAGTAATTGCTCTTCGTGTGTAACCGGGATTGCCCCGGTCATTTTGACTAAATCGGATAGGAGCTGCGGGTAATCGGCATCATCTACATGCATGATTTGACTGGGTTTCAGCAGATGACAGCCATAATGGATCGCTACCCGCAGGTTTTCTATACGTTTTTGAATGGAATCCTGAATCGCATCATATCCCAGTACGTCCCGCAAATATACGACGGCATGTTCAACATTAACAGTGCCCTTGTATTCACGATTGATCTTTTTCAGTTGTGTATTTACCCGGTCCTTGAGATTTTCATCTTCGTTGAGCAGAAAACGGGCTTCCTTTAGAGTGGAAGTACAACCGGAACAGACAGTCAGGAGAGGTAAATTTCTTTCTTCTGCCAGAGCCAGGTTACGAGCTGCGATTACTAACCAATCGAATTGATCACGAGCTTTGAAATAGATTGGATCCGGGCAGCAGGTGAAAGGTAGGTCCTCTACCAATTCCATCTGCAAATTTGCCAGGGTCTTGCGGATTGCCATTTCTATATGGGGATAACGCAAGGGAATCATACATCCCCAGAAAGGAACAATCTGGGTCATTTACTATCCTCCCGGTCTAATATTATTTTCATTTCATCATAACCGGTGATATTGAATTTAGGAAGCCCGAATTTTTCACGGCGTTTAGCAATTGCAACAGACAGTGGTGTGCTCACCCCGGTATCTAGTATTCCGGCGGAGTATCTGGTAATAATATCCGGCGCCCGATCTTCAGCCACGCAGATATTTTTAAGTGCGGTAATGACATCCACTGGTCGCACATCCTGGGGACAGCGTTCATAACAGGTATAACAGTTTGTACATTTCCAGATTATTGAATCCGGAGCGATCAGTTTATCTTCCAGACCAAGCAGTGCCATCAGCATGATTGTACGCGGATTGAATTCAGTACTGTATTTAGCGGTTGGGCACAAAGAAACACAGGCGCCACACTGGTAACAAAAATTATGATGATTACCACCTATTATTTTATTCAGGCGTTGACGGAATTCGAAATTAACTTCTGTTGATTTATCGCTCATCGGAGTTACCTGTAGCAGTAGTTAGATCATCCTTGCTAATGTTATTGTAGCAATATCTTTTATCCGGATCGGATATTTTGTGTTTAATGTCTTATCCTGCAAAGTGCAGGTAAAATGGATCTGACATTTAGGGCAGGCGACGGTAAGTACCTCCGCTTCTGTCTCATGGGCCTGCTCAAGACGTTTGGTTTGAATGGCTTTGGAATTAATATCACAATTCATCCAACCGCTCACACCGCAACATAAAGATTGTTTGCGGGATGGTTGCAGTTCCCGATAGTGAGAAGAGTTATTATGTTGTAAAACATGCCGTGGTTCGTCATAGATCCCAAGATGTCTTCCCAACCGACAGGGATCTTGGTAGGTCAACATTTCTGCGGATTCTGATAATTGCAGTTCGTCGGATGATATTTTTTCATTCAAGAACTGACTCATATGCAGGAGCTGAGCATGAATTGTAAAACCCTGCTGCTGATATAAATTCTTGAAGCTACTCAGGCACTCAGCGCAGGAGAATAAAATATACTTAGCCTCACTGGCATTGATCATTTCAGCATTAAGTTGTGCTAACTTTTTAAAATTTTCTGTATCCCCATTCCAGTAGAGATCGTGTCCACAGCAGCGTTCATTGGGGAGCACTATTGGCGCGATACCGAATCGATTCAAAATTTTAATACTGCTACGGGCGGCCTCCAGCGTGTTCAATTGCAAATCGGTAAAGAAAATATCGAAATACGGTGTGCAACCGACAAAATACAGGTAATCTCCCTTATCACTGATTTCCAGATCATCCGTTATCCAGGCCCTTCGATTCTGATTCAAATTGCCGGTAGTCATTATGCGTTGTAAAGATTGTAAGGCGCCGGAATGGGAGCATTTACCATCGAAGCCTGAATTTTGGGCTTGAGTGCGGAGTAATTGCATTAACTCGATGTAGTGAATATCAGCCGGACAGAATTCTTCACATTTTCCACAGGTCAGACAACTCCAAAGATCATATTCCTGAAGCAGTAAATCGGAATTCTGGCGCAGAGCTCGTGTTAACAACACACGCGGGGAATATTTCCGACTGACCGTTGACACGGGACAAACACTGGTACACTTACCGCATTCCAGACAAGCCAATGCGTTGGTCTTTTTGATTTTTTCTTTGAGTTGTTTGTCCAAGAACAATTCTTTCAGTTCAGTATTATTTGGTTTTTAAACCGCTTTTGATATTTTTCTTGGACCGGCATCAGCTATTTGATGATTTTGCTGGTGTTGTTTTTAGTTTACTGGGACCGATTTTCTTTACGTCGGCCACAAATTCGTTGATTACGCGAGCAAATTTAGGCGCTTCAGCGGCTGATATTTGTTCGTATCGAATCCGTTCCGGTTCGATTCCCAGCATTAACACCAACTTTTCGATTTTGTCGTAATTATGAACGGTTTGCTTAGCGCCAAAAAGGTAGTGGCAGTCTTCAATGTGGCAACCGGTTACCAGAACGCCATCGGCTCCCAGCTCGAAAGCCTTGAACACAAATGAAGAATTAATTCGACCAGCACACATGACTCGTATTATTCGGATATTCGAAGAATACTGCATCCGGCCTACTCCGGCAGCATCGGCAGCCGGATAACTGCACCAATTGCAAGCAAAGGTTACGATTTTAGGTTCAAAGTTTTCCATGCCCAAAATCACTTTGTACTTACTGTAGAGGCAAGTTTATCTTCGGGTTGTTCGGCAAATAATGCTTCCAGAACCGTTTCGATCTGTTCGTCCGTAAAATGGTGAATGTCAATCGCTCCCGAAGGGCAGATTGCCGCACAGGTTCCGCATCCTTTACAGAGCGCCTCGTTTACTTCGGCATACCTGGTATTGTTGTCATCGATGATAGAAATGGCATTGAATTCACATACTTCCACACAGGATTCACAAGCCCGGCAGAATTCGCGGATGACAAATGAGGTAATTGGTTCCAAAGTAATAGTGCCCCTCGTGAGCAGGGCGGACACTTTGCCGGCAACACCGGAGGACTGTGCGATGGAATCCCCTATATCTTTAGGGAACTGAGCACAACCGGTAAGAAAAACACCTTCGATTGTGGTTTCCATTGGACCGAACTTGGGGTGCCGTTCCATAAAGAACCCATCCAATCCGCGTGGGACTTTCAGCAGGTCGGAAAGGTGTTTATGTTCCTTTTTATTTGGAAGCATGCCGACTGAGAGGATAACGGCATCTACCGGCAGGTGGACATGCTCGTCCAGTTGAGGGGGGCGGAACACGATGCTGGTGGCTTTTTCTTTTCCAATGATTTGGGGTGGATGATCCGGAGAATATTGAATAAACAGCACGCCCAGTTCCCGTGCCTTGCGGTACATTTGTTCGGCACCCATACTGTATACGCGTATATCCTGGTAAAAAATGGTGACATTGATTCCCATTTCACGGAAATTAATGGCTTGTTTGATAGCAGCCTGGCAGCAATAGCGGGAACAGCCGGTGTTCGTTTCCGGATTTCGAGAGCCCACACATTGAAAGTATGCTAGCGATTGTGGTTTTTTCCCATCGATAGTAAACTTGCCGGTAGCGGTTAATTGCCGCTCTACTTCCATATTTGTCAGGATGTTGGAATAAGTAGAATAGCCGAATTCTTTCTCCGGCTGGTAAAGGCTCGATCCAATGGCAAGTACTATGGCGCCGACTTTCAGTTCGGTCTGGGAGATATCCCCATTTTTCCCACTGGTCAGGTCTACAACAAAATTACCTACAAAGCCACTTATCCCAGCTACATTGGTACCAGTCAGTACCTTTACTCCCGCTTCGGTCAGTTCCTTCTGCATTCTTTTTACAAGTGCTTCACCTGACATCCCACTGGGATAAAGGGTAGCAATTTGAGCAACTTTACCACCTAAGGCGGGTTCTTTTTCTATGAGTGTTGTGTTAAATCCCTGGTAACCGATATCGATTGCAGCCTGCATCCCGGCGACCCCGCCGCCGATTATCAAAACATCCTGATTCAACTCCATTTCCCGTGGTTGTAGCGGTTCCAGTTTACTGACCCGGGCGACAGCCATTCGAATCAAATCTTTGGCCTTGATCGTGGCAGCACCGGATTTTTGATGGACCCAGGAACACTGGTCACGGATATTAGCCATTTCAAAGAGGTAAGGATTCAGACCGGCGGCTTTCAGGGTATCGCGGAAAACCGGTTCATGTGTGCGTGGCGTGCAGGCAGCGACTACGACACGATTAATATTGTGCTGGATAATCATTTCCTGCAAGTTCTGTTGCGTACTTTGCGAACAAGTGAATAAACTGTCCTCAACGTAAATCACATTG